>JAQWCN010000004.1 GCA_028705955.1 Eubacteriaceae bacterium | reverse complement strand
ATTTTGTCTAGGATGGGTTTTTTTTCACAAGAAGAGTATTCATCTATTCAAGAAAGAGCGATTGGAGACGTTTGTTCTCATTTTATCGATAAAAATGGTCAAATTGCTTGTCCAGAGCTAGATGATCGGGTCGTTGCGATCCCTTTAAATGTTATTAAAAAAATTCCTAAGAAGATACTAATTGCAGTTGGTGAAGAAAAAGCACAAGGTATTCTAGCTTGTCTTTATGGAAAATTAGTTGATTATTTATATATTGACTATCCAACGGCGATAACACTGTTAAAGCTTGACAAATTGCATAGTAAAAGATAGTATAAATTGCATATTCCCTTAAGGAGGTTATCTCGTGGAAGAAAAAATATTAGCAACTGTTGAAGGAAAAGCCATTACCAATATTCAGCTTGATGGTTTAATTCAACAAGCCCCTCAAGATCAACAAAATCAATTTCGAACACATGAAGGACATCGTCAACTTTTAAATGAAATGATTGCGCAAGAGTTGTTCTATCTAGAAGGAAAAAAAGAAAAAATAGAAGAAACTCAAGATTTTAAAAAAGAATTTGAAGAAATGAAAGAAAAATTTTTAAAGTCTTATATGATCTCTCATTTTATGGGTTCTGTAAGTGTAGAAGAAAAAGAAGTTAAAGATTATTATGATGCACATCCTAAAGAATTTATTGCTCCAGATTCTATTCGCGCCAGTCATATCTTACTTCCTGCGGAGCAGCAAGCCAAAGATATTATAAATGAAATCAATAATGGGGATAAATCATTTGAAGATGCTGCAAAAGCTTATTCAATCTGCCCTTCAAAAGACGTTGGCGGCGATCTAAACTATTTTTCGAAAGGAAAAATGGTACCGGAATTTGAAAAAGCCGCTTTTGCCTTAAAAGTTGGAGAAATGACGGATAAACCAATTAAAACGGAATTTGGTTGGCATATTATTAAAATCACGGATTCTAAATCAGGTGAAACAATTCCATATGACGTCGTAAAAGATAGTTTACATCATTTTTTACTTGGACAAAAACAAAATCATGAATATATGTCTGAAGTTGAAGAATTAAAGAAAAGTTTCAAGGTGGAGTACAAAACCGGCATTTAAAAAATACCTGAAGAATAATCAAATTATTCTTCAGGTATTTTTATTACCTATTGCCCTTCTCGCTCACTAAATAGACGTCTTATAATTTTGGTTATTTCAACCACTAATAATGGAGTCAGAGAAGCTCCTACAATAATCCACCATTCCCTGAGATCTAAAGCCGCGACATTAAAGAAACTTCTTAAGCCCGGTACAAGAATGACAATTAATTGAAGGAACATAGAGATTCCTATAGCTCCCCATAAATACTTATTGGTAAATAAATATTTATTAAAAACGGATTCCCTTTCAGATCTTACATTAAGTACATGTGTGAGTTGAGACAAACCCAAAACGGCAAAAACCATTGTTCTTCCTTCAGTCAATCCAAACTTTGTTACCCCGTAATAAAAAACAAATAATGAAATAATGGATAAGACAACTCCTTGAAAGATAATCCGACCACCTAAACCATTGGAAAACATGCTTTCTGTTTGCTTTCTTGGTTTTGCTTCCATAATATGATCACTGTTTTTCTCAACTCCCAACGCCAAAGCCGGAAGACTATCGGTGATTAAATTAATCCAAAGAATGTGGACAGGCAACAGCGGTTGATCCCATCCAACCAATGTTGCGATAAACAATATTAATATCTCTGCAATATTACAGGAAAGTAAAAAATGAACAGCTTTTTTGATATTATTGTAAATACCACGTCCTTCTCTAACAGCAGAAACAATGGTAGAAAAATTATCATCTGCCAGAATCATATCTGATGCTTCTTTGGAAACATCAGTACCAGTTATTCCCATTGCACAGCCAATATCAGCTTTTTTTAATGCTGGAGCATCATTAACACCATCTCCAGTCATTGCAACAACATCCCCCTTCCTTTGCCAAGCATCTACAATTCTTACTTTATGTTCTGGAGAAACACGAGCGTAAACAGCCACTTTATCAATGATCTTGTCAAGTTGGTTATCACTCATTTCTTCCAATTCTGTTCCAGATAAAGCAACACTATCCTGCTGATATATATTTAAATCTTTTGCAATAGCAATTGCAGTATTTTTATGATCTCCAGTGATCATTACCGTTTTTATACCAGCATTATGGCATTCTTCAATAGATTTCTTTACTTCCTCACGTGGAGGATCAATCATGCCAGTGAGCCCAACAAATATTAAATTGTGTTCGAGTAGTTCCATCGTTGTATCCGGTTGTTCATAGAACTGTTGAAAAGCATATCCTAATACACGGTAAGCGTCATTTGCCATTAATTCATTTGCTTTTCTTACTTCTTCTTTTGCAATCTCATCAAAAGGGAGCACTTCATATCCCTTTAAATACTCTGTACAACGATCTAAAAGAACATCTGGAGCTCCTTTTGTAAAACTGAGCCATGTATTTTCATAACGATGAACAGTTGTCATTAGTTTTCGATCAGAATCAAATGGTATTTCATCCATTCTCGGAGCTTTTTCTAAGGAAATATCTTTATTAAATCCCAAATCACCTGCATATTGAACCATTGCCACTTCTGTAGGATCGCCAATCTCAATCTGTTTAACTTCATTTTGAACGATTGATGCATCATTGCATAATTGTCCAATTCGCACAACAAATTTTTCACTAGCTGTAAAGCCATCTTCTTTAATTTCTTCGGCATTGACGATTCCTTCGTTGGCATAGACCTTTTTGATCGTCATTTTATTTTGAGTTAATGTTCCTGTCTTATCTGTACAAATGACAGAAGCACAACCTAATGTTTCGACTGCAGGCAATTTTCTAATAATGGCATGTTTTGCAACCAGTCTTTGCGTTCCCAGTGCTAAAACAACGGTAACTATCGCAGGAAGCCCTTCTGGAATAGCAGCTACAGCCAAACTGACGGCTGTCATAAACATCATTAGTGGATCTCCACCCCTTAACATGCCGACAATAAAAATGATTGCACATGCTGCCAAAGCACCAATCGCCAGTGTTTTTCCTAGTTGCGCCAAACTTTTTTGAAGTGGTGTTTGACTTTGTTTGGTTCCTTGAATCATCCCTGCAATATTACCAATTTCAGTCTCCATTCCAGTTCCTGTTACAATGTATTTTCCCCGACCATAAGTGACGACACTACTCATAAATAAATAATTAAGACGATCGCCTAAAGGTGTCTTAGGATTTGTAATATTATCAGCATTTTTTTCTACCGGAACAGATTCACCCGTTAAAGCCGATTCCTGAACTTGAAGCGCTGCCGATTCAATTATTCTTCCATCGGCTGGAATTCGGTCACCGGCATCTAAACACACAATATCGCCTGGTACTAAATTGATGGAAGGAATCATTTGTTTTTGTCCATTACGAATCACTTCTGCTTCTGGAATCGTAAGTTTTTTTAGTGATTCCATCGCATTTTCAGCCTTATTTTCTTGAATTACTCCTATAATTGCATTAACAACAACAATAATTAATATTAATAAAGTATCACTAATTTCTCCTAATAATCCGGAAATAATTGCAGCAACAATAAGAACAAGGATTAGAAAATCTTTGAACTGAAGTAAAAACTTCTTAATCAGAGAAGTTTTCTTTCCTTCTTCCAACTTATTCTTTCCATATTTTTCCAGCCTTTCCTTAACTTGATCATCATTTAATCCATTTTCCAAATTTGTTTGATATGATGCCAGTGTTTCATCAGCGGTCATTAAAAATGCTTCTTTTTTCTCAGCAGCCAATAAACTACCTCCTTTATAAAATAATAAAAGACCTTCACTTCAAAATGAAAAACTACATTTTGAAATGAAGGTCTTACTCACAAATTAAAATTTGATGTCCAACCGGAGCATAAGCTCGAAATGTCGACTAGACATACCTTGCGGTGAGTTACTCCCCTTCAAGTGAAAATTATTATACCAAAAAGATAATATTTTGTAAAGGCTTTAGGATTAACTTATTTTTTGAAATGTTTTAACCGTTCCACAATTTGTTTCAATTTTTCATAATTCACCTCTTGTTTTTCCTTTTCTTTCTGAACAACGGCTTGAGGCGCTTTATTTAAGAATTTTTCATTAGATAATTTGCTATTTGTCCTTTGTAATTCTTTTTCTAATTTTTTCTGTTCATTTTCCAAACGCTCAACTTCTTTTTCTGTATCGACCAGATCATCCATACATAAATAAATCGTTGACTCTTCAATCACAGCACTTGAAAAATCATCCCGCACTTGATCGAGATCAAGTGCCACAATTTTAGAAACTGAAGCCATTTTATTTAAAATTGGTAAAGAACTCTGTAGTAACGTTAAATACATCTTATTTTTTGTTGTAACATATAGTTCTGCTTTTTTTCTATTCGGAATATCCGCTTCTTTTCTAATCTTTCGTAAATTTCGAATAACATCCATAAGGTAATTGATCTGTTTTTCTTCTTTTGGATAATTAAAATCATTATTTACTTCTGGCCATTGAGCTATAATAATAGCTCCTTTTGTATTGGGCAAATGACTATATATTTCTTCCGTAATGAATGGAATAAATGGATGCAGAAGTTTTAAAGTATTTTTTAAAACGAAAACTAAAGTTGCACATGCCGTATTTTTACTTTGAAAATTCTCGCCATTTAAACGTGATTTTACAAATTCAATATACCAATCGCAAAATTCATTCCAAGTGAAATCATAAATTTTTGAGGCAGCAATACCAAGTTCATATTTATCCATATTGGTAGTAACCTCATCAATGAGATGATTCGAACGACTTAAAATCCAACGATCAATTGTTGTAAAACAAGTGGCATCCATATTCAATACAGTATCATCATCAATATTCATCAAAACGAAACGAGTCGCGTTCCAAATTTTATTTAAAAAATTTCGGCTTGATTCAATTTTATCCTGAGTCCATCGAATATCATTTCCAGCGGAATTACCTGTAATAATAGCAAACCGAAGCGCATCAGCAGAATAATCATCAATTACTTCTAAAGGATCAATACCATTGCCAAGCGATTTGCTCATTTTCCGTCCTTGAGCATCCCTAATTAACCCATGAATATAAACGTCTTTGAAGGGAACTTCTCCCATACTATCAATACCCATGAATATCATTCTGGCTACCCAAAAGAAAATAATGTCATATCCCGTAACCAAAACATTATTAGGATAATATTTTTGAAGATCATCTGTTTCTTTCGGCCAACCCAATGTAGAAAAAGGCCATAGAGCAGAACTAAACCATGTGTCTAATACATCTGATTCTTGTTTAATAGAGCTACTTCCACATTTGGGGCAAATGGTCGGCGTATTCTCACTTACGATGAGCTCACCACAATCATCACAAGTATATGCCGGTATGCGATGCCCCCACCATAATTGTCTGGATATACACCAATCTCGAATGTTTTCCATCCAATTGTAATAAATTTTATCAAAACGTTCAGGAACAAACTGAGTTTTATTTTCTCTAACAGCTTTTATTGCTGGTTCTGCAAGTGGCTTCATCTTAACAAACCATTGTTCTGATGTCATAGTTTCAACTGTGGTTTTACAACGATAGCAATGCCCAACATTATGAAGATGATCTTCTGTTTTAACAAGAAGTCCCAATTTTTCCAAATCTCTCAATACAGCATCACGGCATTCATATCGGTCCATGCCTGCATATTTTCCAGCGAGTTTGTTCATTGTGCCATCTTCGTTCATTATATTAATTTCTTCCAGATGATGTCTTTTTCCTACTTCATAATCATTTGGATCGTGGGCTGGAGTCATCTTTACAACACCTGTTCCAAACTCCATATCAACATAATCATCTGCTACAATAGGAATGTTTTTATTAACAAGAGGTAAAATGACTTCTTCTCCAATCAAATCCTGATAGCGTTCATCATCAGGATTAACCGCCACTCCGGAGTCACCCAGCATTGTTTCTGGTCGGGTTGTTGCTACAATTACCCCTCCCTTACCTTTTGCAAAAGGATATTTTATATGCCATAAATGTCCCTCTTCTTCTTTATATTCTACTTCGGCATCGGACAAAGCCGTTTTACAATTAGGACACCAATTAATAATTCGGCTTCCTTTATATATAAGCCCAGCGTTATACAAACGAACGAACGTGCTTTTAACCGCCTGACTGCAACCTTCATCCATTGTAAATCTTTCTCTGTCCCAGTCACACGAGGCACCCAACTTTTTAACCTGTTTTCGGATACGATTCCTATAAAAATCAGCCCAATCCCAAGCCCTTTTTAAAAATTCTTTGCGTCCAAGTTCTTCTTTGTTTTTTCCTTCTTCTTCTTTTATTTTATTTAAAACTTTAACTTCCGTTGCAATACTGGCATGGTCCATTCCGGGAATCCAAAGTGCTGAATAACCTTGCATTCGTTTATAACGTATTAAGGCATCCTGAAGGGTATCGTCAAAGGCGTGCCCCATATGTAATTGCCCCGTAATATTGGGAGGTGGCATGATAATGGTGTAGGGTTTTCCATCTGGATGAACTTCAGGTTTAAAATATCCTTTCTTTTGCCACCACTCATAAATTCTATCTTCAACCTCATGAGGTTCATATACCTTGGACATTTCTTTTTTCATTAAATCCAAACCTTTCTCTTTATGCTTTATCACTGCTGCATATAATCATTTATTAGTTTTATATCAATAAACTCTACTTGTTATTATAACAAAAGCAGGTCAATAAATCACCTGCTTCTGTAATTTGTTCCATTTTCTCTTTTTATTAATTAATTACATTTCGGATAAATTCACAACACAGATTTCTTTTTCCACAACTTAATCCAGCTTCATTATAAATGTTTTGATTCGCCAATTCATTTTATGAAATCATAGACATAAAAGACATTTGGTTTGATTCCGGTAAATTGGCCAAACACCCTATACCCTGTAATTTTTCAAGATTCGATTTATTAACATGCGCTCTTTTTTGAAGATCTTCCATAGACATAAATGATTTTTTTTGAGCTTCGTCGTAAATATTTTTTGCCACAACTTCACCTAAACCTTCAATGGAAGTTAATGGTGGAATCAATTGATCATCCACAATTCTAAATTTTTTATAGTGAGACTGGTAAATATCCACATTTCCAAACTTGTATCCGCGACATACCATTTCCAATGCTAGTTCCAAAGAAACAATTAATTGACTGTCTTTATTACTTGCTTGTTTTCCCTGAGCTTTAATGTCAACGATCTTTTGTTTAATAGCTTCCTTACCAGAAACCATTGTCGTTAAATCAAATTCTTTTGCACGAATACTAAAATAGGTTGCATAATAAGCTAACGGATAATAGACTTTATAATACGCAATGCGGAAAGCCATCATCACATAAGCAACGGCATGTGCTTTTGGAAACATGTAAGATATTTTTTTACATGAATCAATATACCAATCTGGAACATTATGTTCACGCATATAGGGTTCTTCATCATCTAAAAGTCCTCTACCCTTTCTAACATGTTCCATAATTTTAAAAGATCTTTCTGAATCAAGCCCCATCGAAATAAGACCTAACATAATATCATCGCGCGTACAAATCACTTCTTTAATCGTTACCGTATTTGATTCAATCAGGGTTTGAGCATTATTAATCCACACGTTTGTCCCATGTGATAGCCCAGAAATTCGAATGAGGTCTGCAAATGACGTAGGTTTTGAATCTAAAACCATATCTCGTACAAATTTTGTTCCAAACTCTGGAACTCCACATGTACCTAGCGGAATATCAAAATCATCATCTATTATTTTTAACGCTTGCGTTCCCTGAAATAAACTAATTACTTTTTCATCATCCAAAGGAATTGTTGTAGGATCTACTCCCGTTAAATCTTCTAACATTCTAAGCATCGTGGGATCATCATGTCCTAAAATATCAAGTTTTAACAGACGCCCTTCTATAGAATGATAGTCAAAATGCGTTGTAATCGTTCCGCTTTCCCGATCATCTGCCGGAAATTGAATCGGTGTAAATTCATAAATATCTTTGTTCTTGGGAACGACCATTACCCCTCCAGGATGTTGACCAGTCGTTCGTTTTATTCCAGCACATCCATCAATAATTCTTTGAGTTTCCGCACGGCTAACCGTTTTCCCCTTCTCATCCATATAATTTTTTACATATCCATATGCAGTTTTATCCGCTAAGGTACCAATAGTACCCGCCCTAAATACTTTTCCTTTTCCAAAAAGAACTTCTGTATAACGATGTGCCTCACTTTGATTATCTCCGGAAAAATTTAGATCTATATCGGGTTCTTTATCCCCTTTAAAACCCAAAAATGTTTCAAATGGGATATCAAATCCATCTTTATTCATCTTATGTCCGCATTCTGGACAATCTGCATCCGGAAGATCCGGTCCGACACCCACTTTTGTGCTGTCAAAAAATTCAACATGTTTACAATTTGGACAAATGTAATGCGGTGGAAGAGAATTTACCTCAGTAATTCCACAAAGCATTGCAACCAAAGAGGAACCCACCGATCCTCTGGACCCAACAAGATACCCTCCCTCCAAACTATGATGAACCAGTTTTTGCGCAATTAAATAGAGAACTGAATAGCCGTGTCCAATAATAGAATCCAGTTCCTTACTAATCCGTTCTTCTACAAGATCAGGAAGCGCATCTCCATATATCTCTCTGGCTCTTTTATACACCATCTCCCTTATCTCTGTATCTGAGCCCTCAATAACGGGGGGAAAAGTCCCATTTGGTACAGGTAGAACATCTCCTATCATATTGGCAATTTTGCGAGTATTTTTTACAACAATATCATATGCAATTTCATCATCAAGATAATTAAATTCATCAAGCATTTCCTGTGTTGAATGATAATAAAGCGGTGGTTGAATTGAAGAATCTTTATATCCCTGACCAGCTTGAAGAATTTCTCTAAAGTATGCATCTTTCGGATCTACGAAATGAACATCACCCGTAGCAACAACAAGTTTATTCTTTTCTTTTCCAAGTTTAACAATGCGTTTGTTGTTCTCAATTAAGTCTTCTTCTGTTAACTCTCCATTTCGAACCATATAACGATTATTTCCTAATGGTTGAACTTCATAATAATCATAAAAATCTGCAACTTTATTAAGCCGTTCTGGACGCCAGTGTTCTTTTACCGCCGTATATAATTCGCCGGCTTCGCAAGCTGAACCAACCAAAAGGTTTTTTCTAAAAGTTTGAAGTACTGATTTTGGAATCCTCGGTTTTTTATAAAAATAATCAATGTGGGCTTTAGACACGAGTTCATAAAGATCTCTCAATCCCTTCTGATTTTTTGCAAATAATATAATATGGTAAGGTCTTTCCGTTCGAATAACCTGATTATGATCAATGAGTTGATTAAGCGCACTAACCCGCTTACAGTTCTTTTTCTCCGCTAAATCTAATAGTTTTATAAAAATTTTTGCAGAACAAATAGAATCATCCAGCGCACGATGATGATGTCCCATATCAACTTTAAAATAACTGGCTAGTTTTTTTAAATTATGTTTTGCGATCCCTGGGATTAAGGTCCGTGACATAGCCAGCGTATCGATATACGTTATATGATTTGAAATACTGTATTTATCCATCGCAATGCTTAAAAATCCTATATCAAAGGTTGCATTATGGGCTACAAGAATAAGACCATCTGCAAAATCAAGAAATTGCTGAACAGCATCTTTTTCTTCCAAACCATTTTGCGTCATTTCATTATTGATTCCTGTTAGCTCTGTGATTTTTTGTGGAATATTTTTATGTGGGTTAACAAATGTTGAAAAAGTATCTAATATATGATTATTTTTGATTTTTACAGCGGCAATTTCAATGATAGAATCTTTTCCAGCAATCAATCCTGTTGTTTCTAAGTCAAAGAAAATAAATTCTCCATCAATGGCTTCATCTTGTATCCCTTTTATGATAGAGATATCATCATCTACTAAATATCCTTCAACCCCGTACAAAACTTTAATACCTGTTCCCTTTGTGAGTTTCATAATCTCCGGATAAGCTTGTACAACACCGTGATCGGTAATGCTTATAACATCATGCTTAAAATCTTTTGCTTGTTTAACAATTTTCTGAACCTTACTCACAGCATCCATTGCACTATACTGGCTATGCATATGAAGTTCAACCCTTTTTACTTCTGCATCATCGGTTCGAATGGGTGCAATCCCCTCTTGAATGACTTTAGGTTTCAACATCATTTCATGAGCATATTCATCATATTCTATTAAACCTTCGACGCGAACCCAAACATTGTCCTGAATTCGTTCTTTTAATACCTCTGCATTTTTTCCAGCAAAAATCTTACAAGAAATTGACGCTGTTTCATCCGTAATATTAAATTCTATTAAAAGTTTCCCTTGTCGTAATTCTCTGCTTGTTACTCCAAAGATCCGACCCTCATAACAATGTTTCTCATGATCACCAGATATCGTATCAGAAAAATCAATAGTCTTCATTGCTTCAATAGCGCTTGAGAAACGTCTGCCCATTATAAAACTTCCATGATTTCCCACTCCGCTTTGCTTATGACTTTCTTCTTTTACAACTGTCGGTTGTTTTTGGATAA
This sequence comes from Eubacteriaceae bacterium, assembly GCA_028705955.1. Lineage (GTDB taxonomy): Bacteria > Bacillota > Clostridia > Eubacteriales > Eubacteriaceae > JAQWCN01. Next base: position 30,507 of record JAQWCN010000004.1, on the reverse strand, counting down.
TTTGACTATTATTTTTTAACTCTTTTTTCATTCTATCGTGAAGGAGAGAATAGTTGATTAATTTTGGATTTTCTATCATTTCTTTTGTCTTTAAATTTTGTTTACTTTTATTATGAAGTATTACAACACTAATAGATTCAGAAAAATTAAAAATATCTGCCAATTCACTTTGAACAATAATGGAATCTTCTTTCTGTTCTTCTTCTTGTTTACTAAAAGTAAAGATTAATTCTCTTTTCTGATTGAATATTTCAATACTTATTGGAAATAAAGCGTGTTCTTGAATAATTCGGTTTAAATCCTTTTGCTTTTTTAAAATAAAATTCATTGCCGCTCCTTTACGACATCCTATTGATTTCTTCTATTAATGCATCAATAATTTCTGATTCTTTTACTGTTTTAAAGATTTTACCTTTTTTAAACAAAACACCTTTTCCATGACCGCCAGCGACCCCGATGTCGGCTTCCCGACCTTCTCCTGGTCCATTGACTACACATCCCATAACAGCAACTTTTAAATCCTTTTTTACGTGAGCGAGTCTTTGATTCATTTCTTCTGCAATCCCAATAAGATCAATCTCTGTTCTCCCACAAGTTGGACACGAAATAATTTCTACCATGGGTTCATGATGATCGTATAAACCAATTGATTTCAATATTTCTTTCCCTACGACAATCTCTTCTAAAGGATTCCCTGTAATAGACACTCTTAATGTATCTCCAATCCCATTCAAGAGTAAAAAACCTAATCCTTCCGCAGACTTAACCGCTGCGCTTTTAAGAATTCCCGCCTCTGTCACACCTAAATGAAGTGGATAATCATATTTTTTAGAAAAAAGTGAATAAGCATCTATTGTGGTTAATACATCTGAAGATTTTAGTGAAACTACAAGATTTTCAAAACCGTTATCAATCAAATAGGCCATATGTTTTTCAGCGCTTTCCACTAAAGCTTCGGCGGTTGGTTTATGATATTTTTTAAGAATATCTTTTTCAAGGGAACCTCCATTAACCCCGATTCGAATTGGAATATCCCTTTCTTTTGCCTTTATAACTACTTGATGGATTTTATCTATTCCACCTATATTTCCTGGATTAATCCGTAATTTATCAATCCCATTATCCAAAGCCATTAAAGCTAAGCGGTAATCAAAATGAATGTCAGCGACCAATGGGATATGAATTCTTTTTTTTATTTCTCCCAATGCCTCTGCCGCTTCTTGATCCGGCACTGCACACCGTATCATTTCACATCCTGCATCAGTTAGCTTTGCAATCTGTTCAACAGTTGCATCGATATCACGCGTATCTGTATTCGTCATAGACTGAATTAAAATAGGATTATCTCCGCCTATTTTACGTTCTCCAATAGAGACAACCCGTGTTTTTTTTCTGGTAATTATCATCTTTATTTCCTCATTGAATCAATCTGAATACATCATTGACTGCAATCACAACAGCAAGTAGTAATAGTACCACAAAACCAATTGTATTAATAATTCCTAATTTCTCAGGGCTCAATTCTTTTTGAATAATCAATTCAACTATTACAATAAAAATTTGTCCTCCATCTAATGCAGGAAAAGGTAATAAATTAAGTATACCTAAATTCACCGAAATGAGTGCAATAAAAACAACCAAAGTAAGTAAACCGTATTGAAAAAAATCCCCGACCATATCAACCATACCTATTGGCCCGGCAAAATCATTCAGAGTTAATTTTCCGGCAAATAACATTTGAAAACTTTGGATGATTACAATGCAAAAACTCCCAATGGATGACAAACTTTTTTCTAAAACGGCGGGGAATCCTATTCCCTTAAAAATATAAACAAGAAACATCAAGAAAAAAGCAAAAATAAAATTCATTGTTGCACCTGCAACAAGAATTAATATTTTTTCTCCTTTTCTTTTATTAATATAAAAACGTGAATCATCCAAATTATCGGGAACACTATATTCTTTTAGTATTTCCTGATTCCCTTCTTCTTCACCAAGAAGACGGCAGAAGCCTCCTATAGGAAAAGCACGAATAGAAAAAGTTGTTTCCTTTCCTTTTCTTGAAAATATTTTAGGACCCATTCCAATAGCAAACTCAATGATATAGACCCCAAATTTTTTAGCGATAATATAATGCCCAAATTCATGCACAACAACCAATATTGTCAGAATAAGAAGTGTAATAATAATCATTAAAAATGTATTCATAATCAATGTTTAAATATATGCAAATGTATATATAGCAAAAATATATACAATTGGAATGACAAATAAAATACTGTCGAATCGATCAAGTATTCCGCCATGTCCCGGTAAACATTTTCCATAATCCTTAATTCCTGTATCTCTTTTTATCATTGATGCAGTCAAATCACCACATTGCCCTGCAAAAGATCCGATCAAACCAACAATAACGACAGAAATCCAGGGTAATGTAATTTGAAATCCATTTTTTAAAATGATAGCATACACCACCATTCCAATGCCTCCAAAGACAAGACCACCAATAGCACCCGCAACCGTTTTTTTAGGACTAATTTCCGGTGCTAACTTTTTTTTCCCAAATAACATACCGATAAAATATGCAAAAGTATCTGTACAAAAGGCAATAATAAATATCATCCATAAATAATAAATTCCATACTGAATGGTATCAAATAATTGTAAATATCCAAACATGACAGGAATATAAACAAAACCAAACAATGTAGCAATTCCCCGAATGACATCATGTTTTTTACCTAATATTTCATTGCAAAATACAAGCATAAGGCAAACCAATAAAGCCGGTAAAGTCGCATAATAATTAAACTTCATAATTAAAATCAAAATTGCAGTGATAATAAATACAAAAAAATAAGAAATCTTATGATCTAGAATTTTATTAACCGCACGAACATATTCAAATATTCCTACTTCTGCTAAAACAAAACTAACTAAAGTCACATAATATCCACCTAAAACCAATAAACCAATTAGGATGGGTACACCAATAATAGCCGTAATAATTCTTTTTGTCATTTTATTTCACCGCACCAAACCGTCGATCACGATTTTGGTATTCAGCAATCAAACGACAAAAAGTTTTTGCATCAAAATCAGGCCATAAAACATCATCAAAAATAAACTCTGAATACGCGTTTTGCCACAATAAGAAATTGCTTAATCTCTTTTCACCACTCGTTCTTATCATTAAATCAGGATCGGGTTGATTCGCTGTATATAAATATTGCATCATTAAATCTTCTGTAATTTCATCATCTTTAATGCCATCTCTAATCATTTTTTTTATTGCATGAAGAATTTCTTCTCTTCCACCATAATTGAGCGCAATATTTAAAATCATTCCACTATTTTTTTCAGTTTGATGCATCCCACTGTCAACTGCTTTGATTACTTTTAAAGGTAAATGATTCTTATCACCAATTATTTTTAAAATAACATTATTGGCATGAAGTTCATTGATTTCCCTTTTAATATATTCCACAACCAAACTCATTAAGCCATCAACTTCTTCTTTACTTCTACTCCAATTTTCAGTTGAAAAAGCATAAAGTGTTAAAACTTGAATGCCAAGATCTGAAGCGAGTTTTACGGTATTATGTACTGTTTTCATTGCTGCTCTGTGTCCGTATAATCGGGGCATCATTCTTTTTTTAGCCCATCGACCATTACCATCCATTATAATTGCCACATGTTTTGGCATTTTTTCTTCTAAAAGCTCATAACCATAAACATCCATTTTCCCTTTTTCCCTTCTTTACTAACTTCAGGCATTCATTTTCCCGTTTCCAGACAATTCCCTTCCCTTTGCTTTTTCTTCTTTCTCAAGATTGCGCCATGCTGTTTCAACCATTAATTTAATTCGATTAATTTGATTTACTTCTGAATCTCCTGGATCATAATCAATTGGAGTGATATTTGCTTCTGGATATCGACGCCGGATCGGTTTTATCATTCCTTTTCCTACGACATGGTTTGGCAAACATGCAAATGGCTGAACACAAACAATATTTTTAACACCATTTTCGATAAGTTCCATCATTTCTGCTGTTAAAAACCATCCCTCACCACTTTGATTACCTAAAGACACTAACTCTTCCGCTTTCCGAGCCTTTTTTTGAATCGTTGTCGGACCATGAAAATGAACACTGTCATTAAGAGCCTTTTTCATATTCTTTCTATAATGCTCAATGACTCTGATAGCTAACTGTCCGTTTCTTTTTCCTTGTTTAGATCCGGATAAAACATCATATTTATAAATTGAATTATAACTACAATAAAGCAAAAAATCGATAATGTCTGGAACAACGACTTCCACTCCTTCTTTTTCAAGAACTTTCACCAGATTATTATTTGCCGTTGGATGATATTTAACTAAAATCTCTCCAACAATTCCTACCTTTGGAATTTGTTTTTTAAGACGTGGCAACCGATCAAAATCTTTAACAATACTGCGAACATTTTTCTTAAAAACCGATAATTTTGGATTAGCGATATTTTCTTTTACTTTTTTTCTCCATTCTTGGTAAAGTGTTTCTGTTGACCCCTTGACTTGTTCATAGGGTCTTGTTGCATAAATCAATCTTTGAAAAAGATCTCCATATACAACAGCTATCATTGCGCGATGTCCCATACCAAGTGACAAATTGAACCCTGGATTTTCCTCTAATCCAATCATATTAATTGAAATAACAGGAATTTGTTCCATTCCCGCTTCCTTAAGGGCTTTCCTAATAAATCCAACGTAATTAGACGCCCGACAGGGTCCTCCTGTTTGAGACATCATGACTGAAACATTATTAAGATCGTATTTTCCTGATTTTAATGCCGCCATAATCTGGCCAACAACCAAAATACTTGGGTAACATGCATCATTATTAACATAACTTAATCCTGCTTCCACCGCTTTATCATCTACACTAGGTAAAACTTCAAAATTATACCCACTTGCATTCATTGCAACGGAAATCAAATCAAAATGAACTGGTGACATTTGAGGGCATAATATTGTATGACGTTTTCGCATTTCTTTTGTAAAAGGAACTTTTTTTGTCAGAGATTTCCCCGGAATCGTTATATGATTTTCTTCTCTTTCTTTAATAGCTGCTTTCAATGATCGCATTCTAATCCGAATAGCACCTAAGTTGCTAACTTCATCTATTTTTAATAAAGTATAAATATTTCCCTTGTGTTCCAATATTTCCTGAGTCTGTTCTGAAGTCACTGCATCCAAACCACATCCAAAAGATGTCAATTGAACCAATTCCAGACACTCATATTTTGTTACGACTTCAGCCGCCTTATAAAGACGACTATGATATTTCCATTGATCTAAAACACGATAGGGCTGCTCTGTTGTCGCATCTGATAAATGAGCAATTGAATCTTCTGTTAATACAGCCATACCCAAAGAAGTTATAATGTTATCCAGTCCATGATTAATTTCTGGATCAATATGATAGGGACGGCCAGCTAATACAATCCCTTTTTTATGATGAACTTTAAGCCATTGTATTGTTTCCTCCCCTTTTTTCTGAATATCTTTATGAACCCGTTCCTTTTCACCATTTGCATGACGAAAAGCAATTGAAAGTTCTTCTTTTGAAACGCCAGCTGGTTCAAAAAGATCAAATAGTCTCTCTTCTAATTTTTGGGGATTATCCAAAGCTAAAAAAGGATTAATAAATTGAATATCATTCTGAATGAGACTATCCATATTGTATTTTATTGTTTCTGGATAAGACATCACAATGGGACAATTATACCAATTATCTACAGAATCAAATTCCTTTTCTTCAAGAGAAATACAAGGATAAAAAATTTTCTTTATTCCTCGATCAATAAGATCTTGAATGTGTCCATGGACCAATTTTGCCGGATAACAAACTGATTCAGAAGGAATACTACTCATTCCTTTTTCATATATTTCCCGATTGGATTCGGAAGAGAGAATAACGCGATAACCCAGATTAGTTAACAAAATAAACCAAAATGGATAATTTTCGTATTGGTTTAAGACTCTAGGAATTCCAATTTCACCACGGGGAGCTTGATTAGGTGGTAAAGGTTCATAATCAAAAAGACGATTATATTTATATTTATATAAATTAGGAAGATTATTTTTTTTACGATTTCCACCTGCGCCAACCTCACAACGATTTCCTGTAATATGTCGCGAACCATCATTAAACATATTTACCGTTAATTGACAATTGTTGCTACATCCCCCACATCGACGGTGTTTAATTTTTACATTAAAATGATCTAAATCTTCAAGCTTTAAAATCGAGCTTTCATGTCCGTCATCGCAACGTTCTTTGGCTATGAGTGCTGCACCAAATGCGCCCATTAATCCAGCAATATCAGGTCTGACAACATCCTTTTCTGTTATTTTTTCAAAAGCTCTTAAAACAGCATTATTGTTAAATGTTCCTCCCTGGACAATAATGTGTTCTCCTAAGTCTTTAGGATTATGTATTTTTATAACCTTTTGCAAAGCATTTTTTATAACTGAGTATGAGAGGCCTGCTGAAATATCACCAACTGAAGCACCTTCTTTCTGTGCTTGTTTTACCTTGGAATTCATAAATACAGTACATCTTGTTCCTAAATTAACGGGATTCTTTGCTTCTAATGCTGTTTGAACAAATTGATTCATTGAAAGATTCAATGAATTAGCAAATGTTTCCAAAAATGAACCACATCCAGAAGAACACGCTTCATTAAGAATAATATTATTAATCGTTCCATTACGTATCTTCATACACTTCATATCTTGACCACCAATATCAAGAATAAAGTCAACCTTGGGTTTGAAATACTTTGCTCCTTTAAAATGAGCCATCGTTTCTATTTCTCCGATATCAACTTTAAGTGCAGATTGGATAAGACCCTCGCCGTATCCAGTCACTGTTGAATTAGCTATATACGATGCGTTTGGCATAATGTTATAAATGTTCTTTAATATACCAATTGTTTTATCCAGAGGATTCCCTTCATTTCCTTCATAAAAACTATACAAAAGTTCACCACTATCACCAATAATAGCCGCTTTTGTTGTTGTTGAGCCTACATCGATACCTAGATAGCAAGGACCTTCATAATTTGCAAAATTTCCTCTTCTGACATGATCCTTATCATGACGCTTTGTGAATAAAAGAAATTGTTCTTTATTATTAAATAAAGGATCTAATCTTCCTACCCCTGAGTCATCAGAAAAATGATTTTTTTCTAAACGGTCAATAACTTCATCTAACAATTGAGTTGGCTTTTTTTCTGAAGCCAAAGCGGCGCCTAAAGCGACAAAAAGATTAGAATTTTTTGGAAAAAGCACCTGATCAGATTTCAATTTAAGTGTTTCAATGAATCTTTCCCGTAATTCTGATAAGAAAAATAACGGACCGCCTAAAAAAGCGACATTTCCAGAAATTGTATGACCACACGCAAGTCCACTTATTGTTTGATTTACAACAGCCTGAAATATTGAAGCTGCAATATCTGGACGTTCTGCCCCTTCATTAATAAGGGGTTGAATATCCGTTTTTGCAAAGACGCCACAGCGGGACGCAATCGGATAAATAATTGTGTGTGCTTTTGCTAATTCATTAAGGCCACTGGCATCTGTTTTCAATAATGTTGCCATTTGATCAATAAACGCTCCAGTTCCTCCAGCGCAAGTCCCGTTCATTCTTTGTTCAATGTTTCCTTCAAAAAATGTGATTTTTGCATCTTCTCCACCTAATTCTATAGCACAATTTGTTTCAGGAATACGTTTCTCCACAGCCAATGTTCCTGCGACAACTTCTTGGATGAATGGAATATTCAACCACTTGGACACCAATAAACCTCCGGAACCTGTAACACTAATATGCGTACATATATTCTTCCCCATCTGCTGATGAACCTCATTTAAAAGAGTTGTCATCATTTCACGAATATTTGACAAATGACGACGATAAGCACTAAATTGAACCTGATCTTGTTCATCCAATACTACAATTTTTATTGTTGTTGAACCTACATCCAATCCCATACGATATTGTTTAATTGTCATTTTTATGCTTACTTCCTTAATTTTCTAATCTTTTTATACAATGGTTTATATCTTTTATAAGCTTTTTTATAAACTTGACTATAAATATTGTTATAAATTTTATAGTTATCTTGATCAGGTTCAAATTGTTTTGATTGATGAACCATTTGTTTATAGGCATTCTGAAGATTATCATAAACACCCAAAGCAGTAAAAATTGCAAGAGCCCCACCCAAACCGGTCGTTTCATATGTTTGAACCCGATAAGTTTTTAAACCAAAAATGTCTGCCATAATTTGACAAATTTGATCACTATGCGATCCTCCCCCTGAAAGAGCAATTTCATTCACTTTACATTTTGTTTTTTTTTCAATACGTTCCAATCCTTCTTTAAGCGCATAACCAATTCCCTCTATAACAGCACGATAAACATGATATTTTGTATGATCTTTTGTGAACCCAACAATAGAACCCAAAGCTTCTTCTTTAAAAGTTTCTTGTCCCCAATAAGGTTGTAAGACCAATCCCTCAGACCCAACAGGAATTTTTTCCAGTTGCACATTCAAAAAATCTAAAATATTTTTCCCCTGTTTACGATATTCTTCTGCCTCTGCTTTTTCAAAAAAATCAATAAACCACTCAATCATCCAAAACCCACTGTATAATGTCACTTCAGGATTATATGCCTGTGGATCAACAGCAGCAAAAGATGGATAAAAAGGAACCAATTCTAAATACTTTTTGGTAGTGGTCTCAACAGTAGCCTGTGTTCCCAATGATACACTGGCTGTGCATGCATTCATACACCCGACTCCAAGAGTTTCACAACCTTTATCGGTTCCAGATCCAACAACCGGCAACCCTATTGGCAGACCTGTCACTTTTGAAGCTGCTTTAGTAATTGGGCCCATTACGGTACATGAATCAACCAATAAACATAATTTATCCGATTCAATTGGCATAATTTGTTTTTTTATTTCATTAGTTGTACACCAACATTTTTTTTTATAATTATAGGGTAAATGTCCTGCAATATCAGACTTTGAATCAACCATTCTCCCTGTTAATTTTGTGATTAAATATGTTGAAAGCAAAACATATGCTTTTGATTTTTCCCAAAGTTCCGGCTCATTTACTTTAATCCAGTTTGCATGCGTACCTTTATTAAACATCTCCGTATATTTTTTGTTTCCAGAAACAAAAAATAGAAAACGCCAAAAAAAGGCCATTTTGATTGGTTGATCTAAAGATCGACGATCCATCCAACTGATAAAATCACGAATAGGGTTCCCAGATTGATCAACGATTGTTGCTGTATCTCGTTGTGCAGCAACTGTTACCCCAATAAGATGTTGAAATATTTCCGGGTTCTTCCGTTTTAATTCATTGGTGACAATTTGAAGCCCCTTCCAAAACATCTCTCCAGATGCTTCATAAAAGCCAAAAGATTTCACATAATAATCTGTGTAGTAATAACTTGATATTGCACGTTCGTGACCTTTTTCATCAAAAATAATACCACGAACACCTTTTGTTCCACTATCAATTGTTAATGCAAATTTTTCCATATTCATGCCCCGGTTTTAAAAAATCCAATTGAATTTATTTTAAATATACTATATTATAACAAAAGAAATAATATTTTCAATTTACAAGAATTATTTAGTGACGTTAGTGAAAGGTTCTATCATTATGAAAGCAATTATATCATGTTGTCAAACAATTCCTATTGATAATAAAGAGATCAATTTAAAAAAAGCAATCCGTGTCATTCGCCAAGAGGCAAAAAAGGGTTCTGATATTGTCGTCTTACCCGAAATGTTTATTTGTCCTTATTGTCATGCATCTTTTATCAAATATGCTGAACCAGATAACGGCTCAACAATTTCTACTTTAGCTGCTTTAGCTAAGGAACTTAAAATATACATTTTTGCCGGCTCTATTCCAGAAATAGAAAATCATCATATTTATAATACATGTTTTGTCTTTAATCGAAAAGGTGAAATAATTGGTCGTCATCGAAAAATGCATCTTTTTGATGTTTCCATACAAAATGGCATTTCATTTAAGGAATCCAGTGTTTTTTCCGCAGGCCAATCTCTTACTGTTGTTGATACCGAATTTGGCCCAATAGGTGTTGCAATTTGCTTTGACATTCGTTTTGTGGAACCTTTTCGTTTAATGGTAGATCGGGGCGCAAATCTTATAATAATCCCTGCTGCTTTCAATATGACGACGGGTCCACTTCATTGGGAATTGGCTATCCGTTCCAGAGCAGTTGATAATCAATGTTTTATTGTCGCTTGTTCATCAGGTCGGGATACACATGCAAAATATTGCGCATGGGGTCATAGTAGTATTGTAAATCCCTGGGGGCAAATTGTTGGAGACCTTAACGAGAAAGAAGGAACCCTTCAAAGTACAATTGATTTTGATGAAGTCACCAAGGTTCGTTACGAACTGCCAATCCTTTCATCCAGACGTAATGACATCTATACAATAAATGAAACGGGAGGAAAACATTTTGAGTACACCGATTAATAAAAAGATTTTCGGTCAAAGATTAAAACAATTGATGCATAATTATAATGAAACTACTTACTCGCTCTCCAGACAGTTTAAGCTTTCTCCCCCCAGCATTTCCCGATATACCCGTGGAGAAATGGCTCCTAAAATGACAACAATCCATGCTTTAGCTGAATATTTTGATGTGAATCCTGAATGGTTGATTGGAAAAACAGTTTCTATGTATGAATCAGAAATTCTTAGTGATGATACTATGGATTCTAACGCTTTCTTTGACATTTCTGTTTTTGATGAAATTCGTTATGATCGTCCAATCTTTTCAAATCATAAAAACGGTAAACATATTTCTCTGCCTATTAACCAATTGACAATGTGGGGACCAGTGTTTGGGTATCAAGTCCCAGATAATGCAATGGATCCTGTTTTAAAATCAGGGGATTTAGTAGCCATCCAACTTAATACAACCGTTCATTCCGGCAATTTTATTGCTTTACACGTTAACGAAGGAACAATGATTATTCGAAAAATTACCCTTAAGGGGACTAACATTATAACACAGCCTTATAATCCTCATTTTAATGCAAATTCATACAATTTAAGAAAAAATAATGTTCAGATTATCGGATCCGTTGTTTATTGCCTCCATCAAGAAGAACATTTTTTTACTTTCTCCTCTGATAATAATGAAAAAACTTATGTCAAATAAGATATTTTGTCTCATTTGACATAAGTTTATACTAAACCTATAAGCCGAGTTCTGTTTTGATAATCATCTATCTGGTTTTATCGTCACCGATAAATTCAAGCGACCTACCATTTTTGCAACGACGGGCAATCGTTTTTTTAGCAATTCTTGGTCTTGCTCCGAATGGGGTTTACATAGCTGATGAATCTCTTCAATCACTGGTAAGCTCTTACCTCACCCTTTCACCCTTACCATATAATATGGCGGTTTTCTTTCTGTTGCACTTGCCTTAAAGTCACCTTTACCGGGCGTTACCCGGCATCCTGCCCTATGGAGCTCGGACTTTCCTCAGACATATTGTCCGCGATTATCCAGCTTAGTACTTATTTATTATACCCTTAATCTTTTCATTCATCAAGATGCTTTGTTATCTTTTCAATATCAGATATCTCCATTTCAAACCAAAAATTACTTCCTTGTCCTGAAACGCTATTCACTCCAAAGGGCAAACCGTGAAGCTCCAGGATTTTCTTAACAATCGATAAACCTAATCCCGTTCCCTTAAGTGATTGAGTGTGGTTTTTATCAATTTTATAATACCGATCCCATACATAGGGCAGTAGATCTGCATCAATTCCGTCACCGGTATCAATCACTTCAATTCGAACATATGAATGATGAATGCTTTGACGAATCGTCACAGTTTTATCTTCGCCTGTATAATGAATAGCATTATTAACAAGATTATATACTACCTGTGTCATTTTTAATTCATCACAACAAACAAAAACATTTTCATTATATTCAAATATAATTCGATATCCATTTTGTTCAGTCAATTTTTTATATCTCTTCATTATTTGCCGAACTGACTCTGTTAAGCTAATTTCACTCAGAGTTAAACTCTGAACTCCAGCCTGTAATTTTGACAGATCTAACATATCATTTACCAGATCTGCCAAGCGATTTCCTTCATCAATAATAATTTGCAAATTTTCGGGTGTATCCTCCCCAGGAAGATCCCGAATAACTTCAGCATAACCCGTAATCATAGTTAACGGTGTTCTTAAATCATGAGAAACATTAGCAATAAGTTCGCGCTGTAGGGCCTCTGATTTAGATAATTCAACAGCAGCATAATTTAATGTATCATTTAATTCAGAAATTTCTTTATATCCTTTTCCCTTAAATCTAACCTCTACATTTCCCTTAGCCAATTCTTTTGCTGATTCGTTAGTAACCATAATTGGTTTAGCAATACTTCTTGATAAGAAACTGGCAAACACTAAAGCGATAATAGCAAATATAATAGATAAATAAATCAACTGACTTCTCAAAGTACTAACTGTTGCATTCACAGGGGTGATCACTGTGTTAAAAACAGCTACATATTCCTCACCTTTATTGATAAAAACCCTGGTATAATATATATTTTCGTCTTTATCATCCTGATAATTTAATTCTAAATTTTGGGGTAAGAATGGTGTTTCTTCTAATTTCATCGTTTGATCATAATTTGAAAATTTTCCATCAAATTCATTGGTATGAATATCCGAATTTACACTTAACCTCGTTCCACCATTGTCTTTTGCCAGCAAATACAAGTACACAATTTGAGAACTATCTAAACGTGTGCCACGGGAGCTTGGAGAATGATTGACTTGGGCAACCGGACCCTTTCCCATTTTCATGAGCGTAAAACTTATATTATTTTGAGCAACAAGTTCTTCAGAATAATCTTGAAGATTATTATTATCAATATTATTCTCTAATTCAACAGAAACTTTTTTTATTTCATCTATTTTTGTTTTTCGATAAAAGTCACTTAAAAAACCGATTTGGAAAAGCCAGATGACCAGGATAATAATTGCTGCAAAAATGAGAATTGCCAAAAATATTTTTAATTGAATACTAATATTTTTACGCTTCAAAGCGATATCCTACCCCTCTCAAGGTAACAATAAACCGGCTGTATGGCCCTAAACTTTTTCGTAAAAGCTTTATATGCGTATCCAGTGTTCGATCATCTCCAAAAAAATCATACCCCCAAATATTACTAATTAATTTATCTCTTGTTAAAGCAATCCCACGATTTTGAATCATATAAAAAAACAGATCATATTCTTTTGGCGTCATATTCACTACTTCTCCATCAACGCAAACTTTTCTTGCATCGAAATCAACCATCAATCCATCAATTTGAATTTCTCGGTGCTGTTGACTATTTTCTGGCATTCGACGTTTAATGATGGCAGCTACTCGTAACATCAATTCTTTTGGTGAAAATGGTTTAATAACATAGTCATCTATTCCAAGTTCAAACCCATGAATGCGATCATACTCTTCGCCTCTGGCCGATAACATAATAATTGGTGTATCTATATTTTTTCTAATAGCCTTTGCTGTCGAAAAACCGTCTAGTTCTGGCATCATAATGTCTAAAATAATAATATCATAATCTTTTTCTTTCGCCATCTCAATTGCTTGAATTCCGTTAGACGCTTCCTCCAAAAAATAACCTTCATATTCTGCATATTTTTTAACTAGCAATCTAATTTTTTCCTCGTCATCAACCATTAATATCCTATACATTTTTTCTCTCCGATCCATTTTATTTTATTATTTTAATATCTTTAAGTGAAAATTGCATGAAAAAAAGACAAAGCTGTTTTTTGCTCTGCCTTTTTTAAATAATCATTAAGTATTCTTATTCTTTAAATGTTCCCATTGGAAACTCTTCTTCACTTTTGGAATCATCTGCTGTAGAAGATTCCTGTTTTTCCTCTATACTGTCTTCATTATTTTTTTCAGAAAAATGATCGCGTATTTTATTTTCAACTTCATCACAAACATCAGGATTTTCTTGTAAATATTCTCTAATGTTGTCTCGTCCCTGTCCTAAACGCTCGCCATTATATGAAAACCAAGAACCGGCTTTATGAATAATATCTAAATCTGTAGCAATATCTAAAACATCTCCTTCATGTGAGATGCCTTCACCATATATGATATCAAATTCTGCAGTTTTAAAAGGAGGTGCCATCTTATTTTTCACAATTTTACAGCGCGTACGGTTGCCAACCATTTCCCCACCTTTTTTAATAACTTCAATTTTTCTAACATCCATTCTCACAGAGGAATAAAACTTGAGTGCTCGTCCTCCTGTTGTTACTTCCGGATTACCGTATATAACACCAACCTTTTCTCTAAGTTGATTAATAAAAACAACAGCAGTATTCGCTTTTTTAATTATTCCAGCGAGTTTTCTTAATGCCTGGGACATTAGCCGTGCATGTAAACCCACATGGGAATCGCCCATTTCGCCATCAATTTCAGCTCTTGGAACAAGCGCTGCCACCGAATCAACTACTGCTACATCTATTGCACCACTCCTTACCAGGGCCTCAAGAATTTCCAAAGCTTGTTCTCCTGTATCCGGTTGCGAAATTATTAAATTATCAATATCAACGCCCAAAGCTTTGGCATAGATAGGATCCAAGGCATGTTCTGCATCAATAAAGGCCGCAATTCCACCATTTTTTTGAGCCTCCGCGATAATGTGCAGTGCTAACGTTGTTTTTCCGGATGATTCAGGGCCAAACACTTCAATAATTCGACCTTTGGGGACTCCCCCAATTCCCAAAGCCATATCTATACCTATAGAAGATGTTGAAATCACATCAACATCCATTTTGATGTTTTCATCCCCCAAACGCATTACGGCGCCTTTTCCAAAATTTTTTTCTATGCTTTTCAGCGCTGCATCCAAGGCCTTCTTTTTTTCTACTTCGTCCGTTTTTTGTTCCACTACCTGCAATGGTTTTTCTTTTTTTGCCATTTATGGATTCCTCCCTTTTCCCTTTCAATTGATTTAATTATATTTATGATTTTCACTTATGTCAAGAATCATTTTACGGATTAATACAAAAGTCTTTTGCGCCGCTTTTTGTTGTATCGTTTGACGATTACCATTAAATCGGCACTTTTCAATATAACATTCATTTTTTCCACAAACGCCAATATAAACTAACCCCACAGGCTTTTTCGGTGTTCCTCCATCGGGACCAGCTATTCCCGTTACAGAAACCGCCAAATCGCATCCAGAAATTGATTTTAGATGTTCACACATTTCTCTGGCCGTTTCAGAACTTACCGCTCCTTTTTTTTCAAGTGTCATTTTATTAACATGAAGCATTTTTTCCTTCGCCTCATTGGAATAAGTAACCAACCCCATTTTGAACGCATCAGATATTCCAGCTATTTCGGTTAGTTTTGACGCAATTAATCCACCTGTACAAGATTCTGCAGAAGCAAGTGTTAAGTGACGATCTAAAAGCATTTTTCCAACAACTTGATTAAGTGACCTTTGACTCTTTGTGAATATATGATCTCCAAATCGCTTCAAAATCACCGATTCATATTGATCTAATCGTTCATTTAATTGCTTTGCATCTTTTCCATTTGCCGTGATTCGAATTAACACCTCACCTAATTTGGCGTATGTTGCAATCGTAGGATTATTCTGGTGGGAAACCAAGTCCATTATAGTGTCCTCAACCATTGATTCTCCTAAATCACAAACATTAAAATATCTGGAAATAACAAGCTGATCTATTCTATTTTTGAGTATGGGCATAACATAGAGATCAAACATTGCGCTCATTTCTGATGGAGGACCTGGAAGAAGAAAAACAGACAATCCCTCTTTTTCAATATGAATGCCCGGTGCTGTTCCCCGTGTATTATCAATTGCTTTCGCTCCAACAGGGATATCACATTGTCTAAAATTATTATCCGTCATCACATAATTATAACGATCAAAATGATTTTTCATATTTCGAACTTGTTTTTCATTCCGTTTCATGGGCATTGAAAAAAAGTCTGCAATTGTTTCTTTTGTTAAATCATCTTGTGTCGGACCTAAACCACCCGTTAATATAACAATATCACTACGTCCAGCTGCTATTTTAAAACATTGCTGTAATCGTTCGGGATTATCACCAATTGTTGTTTGATACAATACAGAGAAGCCATTTTTCGATAGGTGTTTTGAAATATAATTAACATTTGTATTTAAAGTATCCCCTGTTAATAACTCCGTACCTATACATATTATTTCACAATTCAAGAAATCGTCCTTTCATTTTATAAACACCATCTTTTTCAGAGATGACCGGCAGACATCATAATGATAACCCAAACTATCAAAAGATTGAATCTCATTTATCTTTGACAATTTATTTTTTATGATAAACCGAGTCATCTTCCCTCTAGCCATTTTTGCCGAAGTCGCCAACGTTCTATATTTTCCTTTAACATTTTCCAAAAATACTACATCAACCATCTCATCATCTACTTTTAAATATCGACGTAAACACTTGGCATATTCTTCCGATGCAAGATTAATAATAATATCATGTTCTTTCATTATTAATTGATACAATTGATTTGCCCACAATTCATAAAGGTTCTTTGAGAAAGAAACGGACAATTTTGTCCCCATTTCCAAACGATATGGATTGATTAAATCTAATGGTCTAAGTGCTCCATAAAAAGCACTTAAAATCCAAAGATGTTTCTGAGCCCAACTAATCGATTGAAAATCCAATGAAGAACTCTCTAAATATTTAAAGGCTAACCCTTGATACGAATAAATTGCGGGTATTACTCCTTCACTAAGATTCATCTCTTGAAAAGCCTTCCAAGCTTTAATAGCTAAACTCGGATTTACCTTTAATAATTTTTCTAATTCCCATGCGTCATATGATTTTAAAACTTCGAGTATTTGAGCTGATGTTTGAATAAGTGCCGGACTTGAGTATAATTTACTTTTCTCAGAAAAATCATTTCCCATACGCTTTGCAGGTGAAAGTAAAATTTGCATATTTATCCCTTAAAAAAAGCGCCTAAAATCAGGCGCTATCCATCATTAATACAATAACCCGACTCACATTGTTTTAAAAACTCCAGTATTAAGCCGAAAATAATCAATCCCGGAAATAAGTGTTAAGACCAAAGCAACATAAATCATAATGTTACCAAAGACACCCAAAACACTAAATTGACAGACAGGCCAATTATAGAGCAATAATGCAACAATGGCAATCATTTGAGACATTGTTTTCGCTTTCCCCCATTTACTAGCTGCGATAACAGTACCATTATTTGCAGCTAATGTTCTTAAACCAGTAATTGCAAATTCTCTGGCAATAATAATAATAACAATCCATGAAGGAATATAATGAAGTTCCACTAAGCAAATGAATGCAGAACTGGTCAATAGCTTATCTGCTAATGGATCCATAAATTTTCCAAAATCGGTTATTAAATTTCTACTTCTCGCGAGATGACCATCAACCGCATCAGATACAGCAGCGACAACAAAAATAATGACTGCTATGATCTCATGTGCTTGAAAATTCACAGACATAGCAATAATAAAAAATGGGATCATAATAATTCGAAACATTGTAATTTTATTTGGTAAATTCATTTTTTTCCTCCCCAATTAAATCAAAATCCATTACTTCATTTATCTTAATTTGATAAAACTGTCCTTCTCTCAAATCAGCATTTTCAATAATAACATTACAATCTACTTCTGGCGCATCCCCCTGCGTTCGTCCAATACAAACATGATCTTCTTGACATTCATCGATAAGAACTTCAAGCGTTTCTCCAATAAATTGTTGATTTGCTTTAACTGTAATCCTATGCTGCAATTCATAAATTTGTTCCTGACGTTCTAACTTTGTTTTCTCTTCAAGTTGTTCTGCCATGGAATAAGCAGGCGTTCCTTCTTCTCTGGAATAAGTAAAAACACCTAATCGATCAAATTTTAAAAAGTTTAATGACTTTAACAAAGCAGAAAAAATCTCATTTGTTTCTCCTGGAAAACCTGTGATAATAGTAGTCCTAAGAATCGCATCAGGCAATACTTGTCTAATAAGATTAACTTTATCATAAATTTGCGCTTTGTCAATGTGTCTTCCCATCCGTTTCAAAATGTCATTTTCAGTATGCTGGATTGGCATATCAAAATAATGACAAATATTGGAATGACTTTTAATAACCTGTAGTAGTTCTTGATTTATTCCTTCGGGATAAAGATACAGCAGTCGTATCCAACGAAATGGAATTGTCTCTGATAAAACTTTCAATAGTGTTGCCAAATTATAATTTTGGTCTAAATCTGACCCATATTGAGTCAAATCCTGGGCAACTAATATTAATTCTTTAACCCCATGATCATAAAGACTTTGTGCTTCATTGACAATTGAACGAATCTCCCGGCTATGATGCTTCCCTCGAATTTTAGGAATCACACAGTATGTACAACGATGATCACATCCATCACTAATTTTTAAATATGCCGTGTACCGATCATTTGCAATGTAACGTTGCTCTGAGTGCATCTCCAAATTATTCCCGTTTCCAATAAATATTTTTTCTAAAGGAGATTGTTTTAAAATAACTGGAAGAGCCGCAATACGATTAACACCAACGAAATAATCAACCTCTGGTAACTCTTTCTTAAGTTCTCCAGCATAACGCTCAGCCATACATCCTGTAACAATAAAACAGTAACAATGTCCCTCATTTTTTAGAGGTAAATAATTAAAGATTGTATCAATCGATTCTTTTTTTGCATCTTCAATAAAACAGCAAGTATTGATAATAATAATACCTGCCTTATAAGGATCATCTGTATCTTTAAAGCCATTTCCTAAAAGAGATCCCAACATTTCTTCACTATCCACTGAGTTTTTATCACAACCAAGCGTTTTTATATATACAACGTTATGATAATTATCCATGATATTCCTCTCGTGTCATCAAACATTTTCTTGGTTTACTCCCATTGGGTCCAGAAATGATTCCTCTTGTCTCTAATTCATCAATAATGCGTCCTGCTCTGGCATAACCTACCCGCAGTTTTCTTTGAACCATTGATGTGGAAATTGTTCCATTACTAAAGGCAATTTCCGCTGCTTGAGGAAATAAATCATCTTCTGTTTCCTCTGTTTTTGAGCTTTCCTGATATTGTTCAATAACATCCTCAATATGATTATCAAAAGTTGGGGACTGACCCCCAGATACACTTTGAACAACACGGTTTATTTCTGCATCTGAAACAAAAGTCCCCTGTACGCGAAGCGGTTTTGATTTTCCAACAGGGAAATACAACATATCCCCTTTTCCCAATAGTTTTTCTGCACCAACTTGATCTAAAATCGTTCGACTATCTGTATTAGAAGCCACAGAAAAGGCAATTCGAGAAGGGATATTTGCTTTAATAAGACCCGTAATGACATCCACTGAAGGTCTTTGTGTGGCAATAACCAAATGGATCCCGCACGCTCTAGCCAATTGAGCAATCCTGCAAATGGCATTTTCCACTTCTTTTGGCGAGGTCATCATAAGATCTGCTAACTCGTCGACAACAATTACAATACGTGGAAGTTTGACTTTTCCCGAAGCTAACGCATTTTTATTAAATCCTTCAATGTCTCGAACCCCTGCATCTTTAAATTTCTGGTAACGATCGGTCATTTCTTTAATTCCCCAATTTAAAGCATAGGATGCTTTTCTGGGATCAGTAACAACCGGAATAAGCATATGCGGAATGGAATTATATTGATTTAATTCTACCATTTTAGGGTCTATCATGATAAATCGTAGATCTTCCGGTGAACATTTGTATAATAAACTAATAATCATCGTATTAATACAAACACTTTTACCAGAGCCTGTAGCTCCAGCAATCAAAACATGTGGCATTTTAGAAATATCTCCAACAATATTTTGCCCAGATAAAGTTTTGCCAAGCGCGAAGGGTAAATTGGCCTTTGTTTTTTTAAATGCCGGTGTGTCTATAATTTCCCGAACAGAAACAATATCACTTTCTTTATTTGGAACTTCTATTCCAACCGCAGATTTACCTGGAATGGGAGCTTCCATGCGAATATCTGATGTCGCCAGACTCAAAGCCAAATCGTCAGCCAAATTAACAATTTTTCCAACCTTTACACCAGGGGCAGGCTGTACCTCAAAGCGTGTAATCGATGGTCCCACATCAACACCAATAATTTTTGCATCAACTCCAAAATCATTAAGCGTTGTTTCGATGTGTTTCGCCTTTTTTACCACATCTGATTTACGGTTATTTCCCTTGTGTATCCCTGGATTGAGGAGAGCGACGTCTGGCTTGTGGTACTCCCCCAAAAGTGTTTTTTCTCCTGACATGACCGCATCAATATCGGGTAACACTTGAGTAAGATCATCATCTTTCAGATGATCATGGGAGGCAGCTTCTTTTACGGCTTGTCTTTCTTTTTGAGCCTCTTTTGCTTCTTGATCATCAAGGCCATTAATAACATCATCAACATTTACATATTGTGTATTAACAGAAACCTCACCTATATCGCTTGGGTTAAATAAGCCATCATAATTCTGATCTTCCAATTCTTTCTTTTCTTCTCTTTTTTCTTCCGCAACTTTTCTTTTTTTGGTTAATTCCCGGTCTTCTTTTAATTGATCTATTTTTCCCTTTACAGTGTTACTGCTTTTTTTCTTAAACTGATCAAATGACTCCGGAAACTTAATTTTAATGATTTTATATAATTCAAAGAAAGCTAATACTACAACGACAAGTATTGTTCCTGCTTTACCAATAATTGTACGGAGAATATAAGTCAAAACCATTCCAACTATCCCACCATATCCTCCATATTTTGCAATACTAAACATATCAATTAGAGAATAATTAAACATTTTAGGATAATTTAAACTAAAAACAATAATAAAATTTGATACAAGCAAAAAAACATAGAGCATCAATTGCTTGTTTTGTTCCCATTTATCTGCGGTTAAAAGAACTCCTGTGATCAAAAGAACCAAACAATACATCGTTGTTACATTGCCCATCACATATGAAAGAATTCCTTTTCCCCATATCTGATCAAAGGCACCTGGCGTTGCCGTTGTAAAAGAATAAGCACTATACAATGCCAACACAATAAGAACAATACCTAAAAAACGGATTTTAACACCAGATTCTTTTTGTGCTGCTTGCGTCTTTGACCTTCTCGTACTCTTTTGGTTTGTTTTTTTCCTCTTTTTTTGTGCCAACTCAATCACCACCTATTTTATTATAAAAAAGGACTCCAAATTGGGTCCCTAACTAATCAATACTACTAATTATTATTTTCGACCGCTATGGCCAAATCCACCATCTTCACGATCAGTCTTTTTTAAACTTGATACCATGCTTACTTCAATAATTTCAGCTTGATAAATCTTTGAAAAGACCAGTTGAGCAATCCGGTCCCCTGGTTCAATTGTATAATCCTGATTAAGAAGATTCATCATAATCACACAAATCTCTCCACGATAATCTGAATCGATTGTTCCAATACCGTTAACCAATGTAATTCCATGTCTTAAAGCTAATCCACTTCTAGCTCTAATCTGTCCTTCGAATCCTGGAGGAATCTCAAGAAAAATTCCTGTTGGAATCTGATATACTTTATGCGGTTTAAAAGTAATGGATTTGGAAATGGCTGCCCGCAAATCAATGCCAGCAGCCTCTTTAGATTGATATTCCGGAAGCGGGAAACCGGATTTATTTACCATTTTTATCTTCATTGTATTATTATATCTTTTTAACCTTATTTTTACTTAGGCAAACAGGCTTTCCTAGATAAATTAATGCGACCTTGATCATCAATTTCAATGACCTTTACCGTGACTTCATCTCCAATATTAACAACATCTTCAACTTTTTCAACCCTGTGATTATCCAATTTTGAAATATGAATTAAACCATCTTTAGAGCCAGGAATATCAACAAAAGCTCCAAATTTCATAATCCGGACGACTTTACCCGTTACAATTTCTCCAACTTCTACTTCCCGGACAATGTTATTAATCATATCTATAGCTTGTTGGGCCGAATCGCCATCCGTTGATGCAATAAATACCGTTCCATCATCATCAATGTCAATGGTAACACCTGTAGTATCAATGATCCCATTAATCACTTCGCCACCTTTTCCAATCACATCACGTATTTTTTCCGGATTAATATGAATCGTAATGATCCTTGGTGCATAAGCAGACAACTCTTTTCGTGGCTCAGAAATGGTATCGTTCATGATTCCCATAATATGCATCCGGCCTTCTTTTGCTTGTTTTAAAGCCTTTGTCAGAATTTCTCTATCAATACCATGTATTTTTATATCCATCTGAATAGCTGTAATGCCGTCTTTTGTTCCAGCAACTTTAAAATCCATATCTCCAAGGAAATCCTCCATTCCTTGAATATCAGTTAAAATCGCCAACTGATTTCCTTCTTTGATTAACCCCATTGCACAACCGGCAACTGCTTTTTTAATGGGAACCCCTGCCGCCATTAACGCTAAACTACTGCCACAAACAGAAGCCTGAGAAGTTGAACCATTTGAACTGAGCACTTCAGAAACCACTCGAATTGCATAAGGAAACTCTTCTTCAGAAGGAATAACCGGTAATAATGCCCGTTCTGCTAATGCGCCGTGACCAATTTCCCGACGTCCAGGACCTCGCATCGGTCTTGTTTCCCCAACTGAATAACTCGGGAAGTTATATTGATGCATATATCTTTTTTCAGTTTCTGTCCCCAAACCATCAATAATTTGCGCATCCTTCAAAACCCCTAATGTGACAACAGAACACACTTGGGTCTGACCTCTTGTAAATAGACCAGAACCATGAACTCGGGGTAAATAGTCTATTTTAGCCGTTATTGGACGGACTTCTGTCATTTTTCGATTATCAGGACGAATATGATTATTAAGAATTAAACTACGAACTTCTTTCTTTTTCATAGCATTTAATACCGTACTAATATCAGCTTCGTTGTCTGGGTATTTTTCAAGAAAAATTTCTGTTGTATCTTCGATCAATGAATTCATTGCATTCAAGCGATCGTCTTTATCCGGTTTTTGAACTGCATCATGCATTTTATTGCCAACATACTTTTCGATTTCTGAAGTCATTGCTTCTGAAGGTAAGTACAATTTGTAATCTGCCTTTTTCTGTCCCACCTCATCAACAATACCTTCTATAAAAATGATAATTTTTTTAATTTCTTCATGCGCATATAAAATAGCATCAAGCATCGTTTCTTCCGAAACTTCGTTGGCACCTGCTTCAACCATCATGACTGCTTCTTTTGTCCCTGATACGGTTAAATGCATGTCTGAATCCTGACGTTGTTCCTCCGTTGGATTTAAGATAAATTCGCCATCAATTAAACCAACTTGAACAGATGCTGTTGGTCCTGCAAAAGGAAGATCCGAAATCGATAATACGATAGACGAACCAAGCATAGCAACAATTTCTGGCGCATTATCCTGTTCCACAGACATAACAGTAGTGACAACCTGAACATCATTTCTAAATCCCTTGGGAAATAGAGGACGAATTGGACGGTCAATCAAGCGAGAGTTCAATATTGCCTTTTCAGAAGGACGTCCCTCTCTCTTTAAAAAACCACCCGGAATTTTTCCAACGGCATATTGTTTTTCTTCATAGTCTACAGATAATGGGAAAAAATCCATCCCATCTCTTGGCCTTTTAGAAACAGACACAATGCATAAAACACTGGTATCCCCATATCGAACCATTGCAGATCCTTTTGTTAATTGAGCAACCTCTCCAATTTCAACTTTTAAAGGTCTACCAGCAATCTCTGTTTCAAATATTTTCATAATACCTCCTTATCGTCTCAATATTTCATTAAGACCCTAAAATACAAAAAAGGCGGAAAAAAATCCGCCTATAACATTATTTTCTTAAGCCAAGTTTTGCAATCAAATCACGATAACGGGAAATATCTTTTTTCTTTAGATAGGCTAACAGATTTCTCCTTTGACCGACCATTTTAAGAAGTCCTCTTCTCGAATGAAAGTCCTTTTTATGAATTTCAAAATGTGCATTCAAATCATTGATTCTCGCCGTTAATAATGCAACTTGAACTTCCGGAGATCCTGTATCCCCATCATGTGTTCCATATTCATTGACAATTTTTTCTTTTTGTTCTTTAGAAATCATTTATAATTCTCCTTTAAAAAAAATTACACCCTACTCATAGAAACCTGTCGGAGATACGAGTATCCAAGAATAGGCTATTTTTAAAATCATACCATTAATCAAAAACTTTGTAAAGCGGAACCTCCTGCTTTATTTTATTTCCTCCAGATTTTTTATAATTTGAAATCAAATTTTCACATAGATCCAGAGTAGAAATACTAGACAATTTTTGGGCTTCTTCCGTCATATTCTCAGACATTTCTTGAATAATGTATTTATTTTCAATTAGGAAATCAACCATTGAAGTAAGATCTTTTATTCGATCAATTTTTATTCCCATTCCAGATTCAACAAGGAAATCAACATTTTCCTCTTCCTGACCAGGATAATAATATGGAATTAACATTGGAATTCCTTTGATCATTGCCTCTGTCGTTGTCAAACCACCTGGTTTTGAAATAATAACATCAGATTCATCCATAAGTGTAGGAATATTATTGACAAATCCGTGAATTTCTACATTTTTTGAATTAGTTTTATAAACTTTCTTTAAAAACGTCAAATCCCGTTCCATAGATTTATTATTCCCACAAACAACAATAATTTTTAATTTTTGTTCTGCTTTCATAACAGCAACGAAAGCTTTTTCCATTTGATTACATCCCAAGCTTCCAGCCATCATTAATATCGTTCCGCGGACAGTTTTATCAATTATTTCGGGACTTTTTGTTTCCTCAATAAACGATTCTCTTACCGGAATACCAAAAGGGTAAATAATATTTTCAGGTACACCACGTCGAATCATATCGTCCTTTGTATATTGGCTTCCAACTACATATGCATCTATAATCGGATTAATATAAAATCCATGAATTTTATAATCAGTGACAAAAGATAAAATAGGGATATCAAAAGCACCATTTTTTTTCAGCGTTCCCAACTTATTAGTCACAAAAGGGTGTGTAGAGACTAAGAGAACAGGCTTTTCCTCATAAATCATTGGTAAAATTTCTGGATTCATAATTCTTGTAATAATATTGAAAAACATCTGTTGATTTTTAGTCATCTTATCAAATTTAAAATAAAATGTATGATACAATTTCGGAAGATTTTCTACAAGATTTTTATATCCATGTGTCAAAAGTCGATTTAAAGCTGGTGAACTTTCTGCAAAAGCATCAATAACTTTGGCATCATAATTTCGTTCCATAAGTCCCTTTTGCAATGACTTTGCTGCCGCATTATGTCCCCCACCCGTTGATGCCGAAAAAATCAAAATAACATCTTTTGGCTTAGTCATCAAAATCTTTAGTAAATCGATAGTTAACCCGCATTAATTTTCCACCCATTTTCTTTTCATTTCTTTTTTCATAAAGATAGACAATACTAAATCCAGTTGCAATCCCAATAAAAATAGTTCCCATACAAGCGATTATTTTTTTTAACATTTTCCGTCTCC
Organism: Eubacteriaceae bacterium; assembly: GCA_028705955.1. Taxonomy (GTDB): domain Bacteria; phylum Bacillota; class Clostridia; order Eubacteriales; family Eubacteriaceae; genus JAQWCN01. Next base: position 4,728 of record JAQWCN010000004.1, on the reverse strand, counting down.
TAACTTTTCATTCTGTCTTAAAAATAAGGTACCAATCTCTTCGCCATCCATGATGTGATATAAATTATCGACACAATCACCTGAAGCAACCACTGTATTAATACCGTGTTCTGTTGCATATTTTGCTGCTCCTAATTTAGTTGCCATTCCACCAGTCCCCAATCCAGATCCAGAAGACCCCCCATTTTTCATAATCGCTGATGTAACTGTTTTAACCAAAGGAATTAAAACAGCATTGTCATTTTTTGATGGATCTTCATTGAAAAGCCCTTCAACGTCCGACAGAATAATTAAGGCTTGGGCTCCAATCAAATTTGCTGTCATTGCTGATAAAATATCATTATCCCCAAAACACTCTTCTTCAATTTCATCTGTTGAAATACAGTCATTTTCATTAACAACAGGTATTATTTCCCGCTCTAATAGTGCACAAAATGTATTCTTTGCATTATTTCTTTTGATTTCGTGATAAAAAACATCTTTCGTTAGCAAAATTTGACCAATATTTTGATGATAACTATCGAAAAATCGATGATACAATTCCATCAACAATCCTTGTCCTACGGCTGCTGTCACCTGTTTTCCTTCCAAAGTGACCGGACGGGACATCATATTCAAACGATGCATTCCACAGCCAATTGCTCCTGAAGAGACTAAAACAATTCGATAACCACTGTTTTCTAAATCTGTTAATATTCTTGCTAACTGATCCAATTTTCTTAAATTAATTATGCCATTATCATGCGTCAGCGAAGTTGTACCCATTTTAACCACAATTATTTTTGCTTCTTTTAATTCATTTCGCATGCCTCTTTTTAAAGCCTCTCCTTCTTTTCGCTTTGTATCATATAGTATCAAAAAGGATTTAATTGTGCAAGGAAATACTTATGGCTCTCCTTTTTTATGTAAAAAAAACCGGTTATACCGGCTAAATAATCTGTGCAATAAATTGGACAACGTGTTGATACATTTGACTTACATTTCCAACAAGATCATCCCATAATGTTTGTGGTGTTCCATCTGAAAAAGTATCATTATTTATTACTGTATCGACAGATCCATTAGAAGTCTTAGCCTTCAATGGTGATGATGGTTGCCCCGCAACTACACTACTTGTTTCTACCGTTCTCGTAATAATTTGATATTCTGTATTCTGTTTTAGGTTAGTAAACAATCCATTACTTTGCCATGTCTTTCCATCATCGATACTGTATTCTTGGCCCGTAACTGTATTAATAGCTAAACTTGTATTACTCACGCTAGATAATTCCGGAGCATTTGGCGCACTTGGAGAAGATATTTTCGTTTTAACGCTAACTGATATAACATCTGTTTCTCCAACAATTCGGGTTAGAATAGAATAATCTGTATTTGGTTGCAAACTTGAAAAGAATCCATTACTTTGCCATGTTAACCCATTATCAATGCTATATTCTTGATCACTGGCTGTCATCAATTCAACGGATGTATCATTATAATGGTCAACAACCGGTTCAATTGGATCTTTAGTATCTTGAATAGAAACCGTGTAATTTCTGGAGATCACACCTGCAGAATTCCTTGCCTGGATAACAAGATTAATATTTCCGGTTAATGGACTTGTGCATTCTAATAGTCCTGATTGTGAATCAATTGACCATCCTTCAGGAATATTCCCCGTTAATTGCCATTCAATGGGTTCAGAACCACTGGCTTCAATCTTTTCACAATAATAAACCCCCGTCCTTCCTCCAGGTAAAACATCTGTCTGAATAGTTGGTTTATCAATTTTCTTAAAAACAGCCATTACCGATGTATCCGAATTAATTGATGTAATAGTTAGAACATTATCTTTATTATTGCTTACTTCACCATTAATTATCCAATGGTCAAAACCATAACCATTTGTTGGCGTTGCAGTAATAGAAATATCCTGTCCAGCAGGAACAGTCTGCATTGATGGCGTTACGCTTCCCATTGTTGCATCATCTACTTTAGCCTCAACTTGAAATTCCTGTTGTTCTGCCGTTAATTCGTTATTTACAACTTCCAAAGAAGCCATTTCAGAATAAACCAATTGTGAATTGGATTGAACCAAGCAATAATACTGACTATTGTTCATATCTTCAGTTACATTATTAATGACTAATGTTTGATCAGTTTGACCTTCAATAGCTGTTGGAGCAGAATTTTCATCTTTAATACTATACCATTGAAATGTCACTGGTTTTTCAGAATCACTAATTGTTACTTGATAAGTGACTGAGCCATTAAGTTGAACTTGTTGACTAATAGGCTGATCAACGATCGCAATCGCCTCATTGGATGTCCCTTCCGAAGATTGATTTTCTGTTGCCAAGGCATGAGGAGAACTAAAAAAACATAATAAGCCTATTGCAATCATGATAAGTACAAAATGACTCTCATATTTTAAAATATTTTGTTTGTTCATTATTTTTACTCCTTTTCCGTATTATTTAACGTATATATATTCTATTATAAATGGTTATTTTATAAAGTCAATTTTTCTTAGAATACTCTTAAAGTAATAATGCTTTTCTATTGATTAAAAATTTGATTCGCATTAATGTCAATCATTTTATTTAAAATAATTTCGCTATGCATTTTTTCTATAAGCTTTCACTATGTTATACTATAAATAAAGGAGGTATGTATGAATTATATTGGCCAAGTTTGGCGCCCACCAAGTGAAGCTTCTAGTCTTATCATTCAGGCAACAGTTGGATGCAGTCACAATCATTGCCGTTTTTGTTCAATGTATAAACAAAAGGCTTTTTTTATACGTCCTGTCGATGACATTGTAAAAGATTTAAAAGAAATGCGAATATTAACTTCTTATGTTCCTAAAATATTTTTAGCTGATGGTGATGCCTTAGTTATTAAAACCGATGACTTAATAATCATCTTAGATATCATCAAACAATTATATCCTGAATGTACGAGTATTACCTGCTACGCATCACCCCGAAGTATTAAAAACAAATCTGAAACTGATCTAAAAAAATTAAATCATTCAAATTTAAAAATGGTATATATGGGTCTTGAATCAGGTGACGATTTAGTTTTGTCTCATATTAATAAAGGGGCCACTGCCCATGAGATTATTACCGCAGGAAACAAAATCAGGAAATCTGGAATAAAATTATCTGTTACTGCTATCTCTGGTTTAGGAGGAACCTCTCAATGGAAGGCCCACGCAATTCATACCGCTTATGCTCTTTCAACAATGAAACCAGAATATATTGGTCTTTTAACATTAAATCTACAACCCGGTTCCTCTTTATATAAAGATGTACAATCAGGGATTTTTAATCTCATGAATCCCATTCAAATTGCATCTGAGACACGATTATTACTATCTTATATTGATAGTGATGGTTCTATTTTTCGGGCAAATCACAGCTCAAATTATGTTAATTTAGCCGGAACCTTGAATACAGATATTCCAAAAATGATAAGAAAATTAGATGCAGCTTTGACTGGGCAATTACCTTTTCGTCCCGAAGAGATGCGTGATTTATAATTTCTCTACATTATTACTGTCTTTCTTTTAAATCACTCATATCCTTTAAGCGTTCTGCAATAGTATACCAATGTTGAACAGTATTTTCTAATTTAAAATAATGAATGATATAGGCTCCCAATAATAAAAGCAAAATAAGCAACAAACATCCTATCCAGAAATTATATTGCATAAACACAAACATAAACAGCGTAAATAGAAAGGCCATCATTGTCATTCCCATTACAATGAGATGAATCAATCTTTCATATTGAATCCATGCCAATTTTTTTTCGTGCCACTTTAACAACTTTTGAGGATTATCCCCTTCCTCTAACTTTTTAATAATATATTGTTCATGTTTTGAACAATACTTGATAATATTGATGCCATAACGATCTTCTTTTTTGTTTATCATATTATAACTCTTTTTTTGTTTTTTTATATGTATACTTGTATCAATGATTTAAATTTGTAATATAATGAATATAAACCCTTATTCAGATAAGATCATCCCAAAAAAATCCACACCATTTTCTATCATTCTTATTATAAAGAAACCAAATGATTAAAACTATAGTGTAGTTTGTAGGTTCTTGCTGTGTTGCGCAACTGCGGTTATTTTTGCTTCATTTTTTTTCTTATCGACATCATTCATTATTTTCGGAACTGCATTCACTTGTTATTGTTAGCAAGCTTATACTCTTCACGTGGCTTGAGATGAGTGAGTGAATGTCAAATCAGTGATTTTAGTGCCAGTACGTTTATGGGAATATATCAACTTCGTGTTATGCTCAAATACTGTAATTCTTTTTACCGTAAATCATTTATAATTTACACACCATTATATACTCTTCTTCATTTTCACCAATTACATGAAATCCTACATCTTCATACATCTTTACGGCATATTTTTCTTTGTGAACCGCTAATGAAGCTGCTATATATCCATCTTGCTTTAATTGAAAAAGTACCCTTTTTAGTGTTAGCATATAATGAGTACAAAGCAAAATGAGGTATTCCCTTAAAATAATGTATAATATATCAAGAGGAGGAACTCATTATGCCAAGAAAGAACAAACAACACACTAAACAATTCAAGCTGGACGCCATCACCTATCGTAAAGAGCATCCCGATTTAACCCAATCCGAATGTGCTAAAAACCTTGGAATTGGTTTAAGCACTTTGGGTAAATGGGAAGCCCAGTTCAGAGACCACGCTGGCG
>JAQWCN010000240.1 GCA_028705955.1 Eubacteriaceae bacterium | reverse complement strand
CAAAAGCTCTTCCCAGAGCTTCCATGGTCTGTTTAATCTCATCTGCGGATACGGCCGACGGTGTCCCGCCGCCAAAATAAACCGTCCGTACCACATACCCCTTCGTTCTTCCCGCGTAGGTTTTAATTTCTTGCCTTAAATCCTTAAAATAATCCTGGACCTGCCGCCCATCCCTTGGGCACCAGGAAGTAAAGGAACAATAATGACACTTCTTTACACAAAAGGGAATATGGATATAGAGTCCCAATGGTTTCACGATACCACCTCCGTTTTTCTCAAATATAAAAGCAGGACATTTCCTGCAAGTTATGATAGAATAATTTTATCACATTATTAATTATAAAGAAGCGAGGTATAGTGACAGATATGAAAAAATTCCAATTTGTCGGTCTAGGCGCCCTGGTTGCTGCCGCTGCTGCTGTTCCCTATCTCATCCACAAGAAACGACAGCGTCGTGTGGAAGAGGGCATGATGGATTCCCAGGCTCCTACCCCAGTCCTTCCATCTCATCATACGGATTTTAAAGATCAGGACCATTTGATCTTTTGCGACGAATCCCAATTAGGGCGTCGTCTGATTCAGCTGGAAAAAACCATCAATATGCGGGATATCGGCGGCTACACCGGATACGATAACCGTAAAACCCAGTGGGGCAAGGTCATCCGAAGCGAAGAGCTGGCTCATTTAAGCGATGCCGACGTCGAGTATTTAAATGACCTGGGTGTCAAACACGTCTATGATTTCCGGGATGAGGGCAAGGCCAAACGGACACCAGACCGCCTGCCAGATTCCGCAGATTATACCAACCTCCCCACCTTAAAGGGTATTCCTTTTAGCCATCACGAGCTGGATTTCACCCAGCCCGATGCCATCGACGGCTTTATGCGTAAAATTTATACCTATCAGGTTGAAAATAAAGCCCCGGAATTTGCCAAGGTTCTCAAGATGCTGGCAACCGAGGGGGAAACCCCCATTTTATACCACTGCACCAACGGGAAGGACCGCACCGGCTTTATGACCGCCCTCATCCTGTTAATCTGTGGCGTTCCAGAGGAAACCATCCTCTCCGACTACACCCTTTCCAACCTCACCTTTGATGAGGCCTTCCAAACCCTTGGCTCCATTATGGCCGATGAACTGGAAGATGAACGAGACGATTTTGATAAGAATCAAATTCGGGATTTCTTCGGTGTTAAGCCCGAATGGCTTAAAATACAGCTCGATTATATTAAGGAAAATTACGGTGATGTCGATACCTATCTCCTCGATAAAACCGACCTGACCTCCGATGATTTAGAGCAAATCCGAAGGGTTATGCTAGAGCCAAAAGCTTAAGCGTTTCAAACACCTTTGAATAAACTTGCACAAAGGTGTTTTTTTATTTGGCTTTTTGCTCTGTTAAAGTTATAATTAAGAAAACACAATGGAGGGAATTTATGAAAAAAAAAGTATTTAGTTTGTCCGTTTTGCTTATCTTGATTGCCGTATTCACCTTTGCCGGCTGCGGAGGGGGGAATACAGCCAAGAGTACCGATCCCCTGGAAGATGGTGTGCTCAAGATTGGAACCAACGACACCTACGTCCCTTTGGAATACCGGGATGAAGAAAATAAAATCGTCGGCTTTGATATTGATCTGGGAGATGCCATCGCTAAAGAATTGGGCGTAAAATCCGAATGGGTCTCCACCGCCTGGGACGGCATTTTTACCGGGCTTGATGCTGGCCAGTATGACTGCATCATCAGCGGCACCAGCATTACCGAAGATCGTCAGAAAAGCTACAACATGTCAGATCCCTATCTGACCAACGGTATCGTCATCGTCTCTCGTAACGATGACCCCAATAAAGCTACAAAAGCTACCGATTTGAACGGCAAAAAAGTGGGCGTACAGCTGGAAACCACTGCTGATATCGCCGCCAAAGCCATGATTGAAAAAGATGGGAATACCATGCAGTTATCCCAATTTGACGGTATGCTGGATGCCTTTGCCGCTCTGGAAGGTAAAACCATCGATTATATCTTAACCGATGAACCGGTTGGTTCCTTCTACACTGCTTTAAAGCCCGATGTTTACTCTGTTACCTCGGATATTCTATCTAACGAACCCATCGGTGTTACCTCCAGAAAGGCTGATACTGAGTTTGCCACTAAGATTAACGAAACCTTGAAAAAACTTCAGGATAATGGCACCATGGCCGAATTATCCAACAAATGGTTCGGTAAGGATGTTACGAAGAACATCAATATGGAATTGAAGACCATTGAATAGTAAGAACTAAGTCAAAAAATTAAAAGCCCTGGCTTTTCGCCAGGGCTTTTAATTTTATCATTATATTTTATTGTATCGTATTTTTATCAACTTTTTATCAACCTTGTGCCGATAGCATCCCTTTATGCTGTCCCCAGGTATCCAGCTCCTTACGCTTCAGCCGAACAAACATCACCCCGACATAAATCAGGTTTAAAACATCTGAGACCACAAAACCCATCCAAATCCAATCGACGCCCCATAAATAGGAGAACAGCCAAGAGAAGGGCAGCAGCAGAATCATCTG
>JAQWCN010000239.1 GCA_028705955.1 Eubacteriaceae bacterium | reverse complement strand
TAACCATGGCATCTGACGCTTCAATGGATGCCACCAGTCCTTTGGTTTCGATCATTCCTAATGCTTCTGGCGAACTCATGTTTTTTTCCTCCTATTTTATATGGTTTTAATTTGGTCAATCACTGCTTTGACAATTTCGTCCACAGTGGATTCTGCCACCGCTTTTGCTTCTTCACATTCGCAAACCCGGTCCATGTTTTGGGCGCTTTTCCGAATATCTTCAAGGCTTTTCTTGCCATACGCCACGTGGCGGATATCCATCAGGTTTTTAGGCCCGACATTTTCTGATGTTGCACTGCCGCCGATGGCACCGCATCCCAGGGTAAGGGCCGGCATTAATCCGGTTGCCGCACCGATTCCCCCCAGGGAACTCGGACAGTTGACGATAATGCGTGAGGCCGGTACCCGTTTGGCAAAATAATCGACCATCGCATCGTCTTCGGTATGAATGCTGAACGTGTGTCCCGCCCCTTCATAATGCAGAATTTCTTCACACATTTCGCAGACACCCTGATAATTTTTGGCGGTATAAAATGCCAAAATCGGGCAAAGCTTTTCGTTGGAATAGGGATGGCCAATGCCCACGCCGTCTTCCCGGGCGACCAGAACCCGGACATTGTCCTGGATCTGAAGGCCGGCCAGGCTGGCAATCGTATGGGCGTCTCGGCCCACAATCATCGGATTCATGGTGCCGTTGGCTCTTAAAATAAATTTGCCAAGTTGGGCGCGTTCCCTGTCATTTAAGAAATAGGCGCCCTGCTTTTCCATTTCTTTCTGCACGGCTTCTGCCATGTCGTCGTCGCAAATGACGGACTGTTCTGATGCACAGATGGTTCCGTTGTCGAAGGTTTCCGAATCCATGATTTGCTTAACGGCCTGGGAAAGGTTTGTTGTCTTTTCAATATAGGCCGGTCCGTTGCCGGGCCCCACGCCAATAGCCGGTGTCCCGGACGAATACGCTGCCCGGACCATGGCGGACCCCCCGGTCGCTAAAATCATGGAGACAATCGGGTGTTTCATCAGGTTGTCTGTCGCCTGCATGGTGGGAATGGTGATGCAGGAAACCAGATCCTCGTTGCCCCCCGCTTCCGCGATGGCCTGACGGATCACTTTCACCGTTTCCAAAATACAGCGCAGCGCGTTGGGATGAGGTGAAAACACAATGGCGTTTCCCGCTTTAATGGCGATTTCCGCTTTGTACAGCACGGTGGATGTCGGGTTGGTCGATGGCACCAGGCCCGCAATGACCCCCACCGGAACCGCAATATCTTTGACACCCTTTTCTTCGTCCCGGCTGAGTTCCCCGACGGTTTTCATGTCTTTAATGTATTCATAAACCCCCTGGCTGGCGAAAATGTTTTTAATCACTTTGTCTTCCACCACACCAAACTCAGTGTCTTCGTTGGCCATTCGGGCCAGACGGTGGGAATTGCGGACACCGGCTTCGGCGATACTTTTGACAATGGTGTCAATGGTTTCCTGACTGCACACCGCCAGTTCCTCCTGGGCTTTTTTCGCTTTTTCAAGCAATTCCCGGACTTCCTGGACGGATAATAAATCCTTATCGTATAATTGCATCTGTATTCTCCTCTAATCTTTCTGTCTTTTGCTGTTTATTCAACCGGATGGCTTGCTACGTATTCCACAGCTGTCGCGAAGGCATCACAGGCGGATTTACAGGCAGACTGACTGCCTGTCAGAAGTGCGCCGCCAAAGTTTGTTTCTGAGGGAGGCGCATAGAGTTCACACATTTTGACATCGGCCGCTTTCATTGCCGCATCAACGGCGTACATGGACTCGAGGGGAGGCGCAATGAGATACGCAAGGGCTTCCCCTTCCTTAATCCCGGCGCCTGCGGAAAGGTAAGACCCTGTCCGGGAGATACAATGGGCATAGTACACAATGGTATCGTCCTCGTTGGCCGAAATAAAATGGGCAACATTTTCAATGGTATCGACACAGGCTTCCAGACCGCTCTTGACTTCCGCCGGATTCGGTCCGGCCAGGATGCCAATTATTTCCCCTGCCAGTTTGGTATTTGCATTGTCTGCACCGGCATAGCAGCTTTTGGCATAAACCACTTCCACTTCTGCTTTTTTGGTTGCTTCATCCAAAGCGGTGTAGGTCACATCATCACAATCTGCTGTGATCAGCGCCAGGGATTTCAGTTCTTTTGGCAGCTTCAGGCTCTTTGCCAGTTCCGCATTGACATTTGGAATAATCTTGGTTGCCAAAATATTTGTTTGTAAAACATCACCTTTCACACTCGTCCTCCTACAATTTTAAATCGGTTCCGCTCTTCTTTTCGGTGAGCATCTTCATCAGAACATCGGCAATATGTGCACCCGCTTCTGCCGGATTCGTTCCGGCCTGGTGGATATTAGAAAGCACATTTCTCCGTGCTTCCGGCATGCCCACGGTTGCATGATAAGCCATGTAGGCCGACATGGACTGAGCGGTAATCAGCCCCGGCCGTTCCCCAATTAAAACACAGGTAACGTCTGCGCCGGTGATTTCAGAAATCTGGTCCATGACGCCCACCCGGCCGTATTTGACAAAGAAGGGTGTG
>JAQWCN010000049.1 GCA_028705955.1 Eubacteriaceae bacterium | reverse complement strand
TGTGAATGAGAAAAATGAGCTGGTGGGCACCTTCTGTCTGGTTCACGGCGAAGATCCTACCTACGCGCAGATTTACGAGGGGCACTGTCGGAACCGAGAATCATTTTGCCGCAGCCGGCCATGGTTTCCCGCATGTACTGATGAATAACTGCAATGTGAGGGGGAACGTAAATCCCGCCATATTTTTTGGCGGCAGACAGCCCAAAGACATGGTCGTCTTCGTTAATAGTTCCGCCGACAGCGCAGAGGGAATTATGACAATTGGTCAGTACGTAGGGCAGGGGAAATTTTTCCATACCGGACGCCTTGGCGGTCTGCACAATGCCCACAAAAGTAATATCGTGGGAAGCCATTGCATCAAATTTAATTTTGAGTGCGTCCATATTGTCTGATGTATTGTGGGCTTTTAAAATTGAATAAGCGATGGTGCCTTTCCGGGCTTCATTTTTTTCAACGGCTTTGCCGGCGGCCGCTTGAAGCGCTTCCGGCTGGTTGTCTTCGACAATTTTTGTGCCGTCCACCAGAAAAACGCCGTTATCGTAGAGTTTTACCATGGGATACCTCCTGTTAATCCATTCAAACTGATGTGACGATTACTATAAGAATAAAAAATATTATATCATAAACTTGTCAATTTTAATTAAATTGTTTCACCGGTTAAAGTGGAGCCGTTTGCGGCTTTTGATCAGATGATCCGGATGCCCAGAAGGCCGATGAGATCGGCCGCCTGCATTGGGGCAATCTTGAGTCCCCGCAGTTCAGAAAAAGAATCGGAGACGTGGATACCGGTAAGGGTGCATTGGGAGAAATCCAGATTCTTAAGGGACGTTCTGAAAAAGTCCACACCGCTTAAATCGGTCCCGGTGATTTTAAAATTATTGAAGTGCATCTCTGTCAGGAAAGATTCTTTAAAAGAACAATTTTTAACCGTACACCGTTCCCAGTGAGCTTTGGTGAAATTGGTATAATTGAAAGCACAGTCGGTCAGTTGCGTACTTTTTAGACGACTTTCAGCAAAATCAGAACCGTTGCCCTTGGAGCCGGTCAAGGCGGAATCTTTCCAATAGCTTTCGATGAAACTGCAGTTGGAAAAATCACAATTGATGAGCTGGCAGTGATAGAAACTGGTTTTGTCAAAATTGCAGGCACTAAAATGGCAATTTTTAAACTGGATGGAAACACAATCAATTCGGGAAAAATCCAGATGGTCCGCCGTTTCATTTTCAAAGGTTTGGTTCTCCAGCGTGTCTTCATCTTTTCGTGCTGCAGCAAGGTTTTGAGTCATCATTGAAGCGTCCTCCATTTTTAGTATTCAATACCGGTTGATTATATCAAACCCTCAGGTGTATAAAAAGAAAAACCGGAATTTTCAGGGTAAATTGGCCTTAATTTTGTTTGATAATCAGAAGACACCCAACAAATGTTAAGAAAAAACAGGCAATAATTGGAAATTATGGAAAAGTATTGAAACAATGAAAAATCCCGTTGACAGTTTAAAAAAGGGGTCGTATAATGAGGCTGGTAAAAAAAGTGTAAAGGTTCGGGAATCAGCCTGAACAGAAGAATATATTTTTGTAAAAGGAGCGTTTTATGGAAAATTTGGAAAAAACAGCCAAAGGAATCCGCAGGGATATTGTGCAGATGATCGGCAAAGCCGCATCGGGCCATCCAGGCGGTTCACTGTCATCTGTGGAAATATTGACTCTTTTATATTATGAAAAAATGAATGTGGATCCGACCGATCCGCGCAAGGAAGACCGGGACCGTTTTGTTTTATCAAAAGGTCATGCCGCACCGGTGCTGTACGCGACACTGGCATCCAAAGGATTCTTCCCGAAAGAAGAATTGGGTCATTTACGTCAGGTGGGGGCAATGCTCCAGGGGCATCCCAATATGAATGATACACCGGGCGTTGATATGTCCACCGGGTCGTTGGGCCAGGGGATTTCCGCCGCTGTTGGCATGGCTCTGGGCGCTAAAATTTCCGGCGCTAAATGGCACACCTATGCGCTCCTGGGTGATGGCGAAATCGAAGAAGGCATCGTTTGGGAAGCGGCCATGGCTGCAGCTCATTACGGCCTGTCCAATTTGACTGCCTTTGTGGATAACAATAACCTTCAGATTGACGGTGCGATCACCGATGTCATGAGTCCGTATCCGATTGATGAAAAATTTGCGGCCTTTGGCTGGAATGTCATTGATGTCGAAGATGGCAATGATTTTGCGCAGCTCCGGGAAGCGTTGTCCCTCGCAGAAAAATGTACAGACAAACCTTCGGTTCTGGTTTGCAAAACGGTTAAAGGCAAGGGTGTTTCTTATATGGAAAACCAGGTTGGCTGGCACGGCAAAGGCCCGAACGCCGAACAGGTTGCCGTCGCATTAAAGGAATTGGAGGATTAAATCATGACTAAGATCGCAACGAGAGAAGCCTACGGCAACTACTTGGTTGAACTGGGCGAAAAAAATAAAGATATCGTGGTTTTTGACGCTGACCTTTCAGGCGCGACCAAAACGGGCATTTTTAAGAAGGCCTTTCCGGACCGTCATTTTAACGCAGGAATTGCCGAATGTGATATGATGGGGATGGCTGCTGGGATTTCCACGACTGGAAAAATTCCTTTCGCCAGTACCTTTGCTATTTTTGGCGCTGGCCGGGCTTACGAAATTGTCCGGAACAGCATTTGCTATCCCAAAATGAACGTGAAGATCGCCTGTACCCATTCCGGACTTTCCGTTGGGGAAGACGGCGCCTCCCATCAGTCGATTGAAGATATCGCGTTGATGCGGGTTTTGCCGAACATGACGGTTTTAGTACCGGCAGATGCCAACGAAACCAAACGGATGATGGATGCGGCGCTGGAAATTGACGGACCCGTTTACCTGCGTCTCGGCCGTTTGGCAACAGATATCATTCTTCCGGAAGATTATCAATTTGAAGTGGGCAAGGCCGCAACGTTAAAAGATGGCAAGGATGTAACGATTATTGCCATTGGTTTGATGGTGGAAAGAGCCCTGGCTGCAGCCGATGATCTCGCAAAAGAAGGCATCAGCGCCCGGGTACTCAACATGGGCAGTGTAAAACCGATCGACCGTGCAGCCATTGAAGCGGCGGCAAAAGAAACCGGTGCAATTGTTACCGCGGAAGAACACTCCATTATTGGAGGTCTTTCGGGGGCTGTGTGTGAAGTGTTGGCCGAAACCACACCGGCACCGGTTGAAAAAGTGGGCGTGATGGATACCTTTGGGGAATCTGGCAAGGCGCTGGAAGTGTTGGAACATTATAACCTGACCAGTGACGCCATTGTGAAAGCAGCCCGAAAAGTGATGGCCCGTAAATAAAAAAGATTGTTTAAAAGCTCCGTTTTTTTGCGGAGCTTTTCTTTATTTGTTACAATAAACCCATCAGGCAATGGCAATTCAACAGTGAAAGATAAAGACGAAGGAGAACGAATGGAAAAACAACCCCAGCCGGTTCAGGCTGTCATTTTTGATATTGATGGAACGCTGTACGATTTTGATACGGCGGCCGAAAAAGGAATGGAAAACGTGGTGGCTTACGCTCAAAAACAGTTTGGCGTCGATCCCCCGGTGTTTAAAGCGACGGTTCAGCAGGCCTGGGATTTGGTGGACAGCCGCTATAAAAAGCACTCCCCCTGCATGCACGACCGGCTGCTTCGGTTTCAAAATACACTGGAAATTTTGAAACTGCCCATTTTTCCCCACGCGCTGAGAATGAAGGAAATATATTGGGAGACGTTTTACCGGACCATCGAACCGGAACCGGGCATTCAACAAGTGCTGGCGGCGTTAAAACAAAAAGGCATCAAACTGGGGATTGCATCGGATATGCTGGCGGAAGTTCAATGGCGCAAATTGGAAGTGCTGAAATTGGGAAGTGCCTTTGATATGATTGCCACCAGTGAGGAAGCGGGCGTGGATAAACCGGGCTGGGAATTTTTAAGTTTGTGTCAGCAAAAATTGGCCTGTCCGGCAGAGGCCTGCTTGTTTATTGGGGATAACATTGACCGGGACGTCCGGGGCCCGGCGGCTTTTGGCATGCAAGCGGCCCATTATCTCCCTTATGCAAAACAGCGGAATCTGTGGCCCCACCAATTTGATTCCTACGAGGCGTGTCTTAATGGAGACGAAATCCGGTTCGGAGATATTGTTATCTAAATAAAAAGCGGTTCGTTTTGAAAACAGCTGGTGCGATGTGTTTTCAAAAACGGGCCGCTTTTCTTATTGGATTTTTAAATTTAATGAGTATCTTTTAAAGTGGATACCACCATTTTAGCCATTGCCTGATGGCCTTTGGGGCTGGGGTGAAAACCGTCGATATACATATCGGCCTGGTGCCAGTCGCCAGCTTCGGCAAAATCGATGAGTGGATAAGCCTTGGCATTGGCAAGATCCCGGAGGCCCTGGGCATAATGCAAAGCGATGGGACGGGCCTCCTTTGGATCGGTAAACCAATCCATGGCATCTCCGCTGTAAACCGGCGGGGAAATGGCAAGGTAAGGGACAACGTTCAGCTGTTTACAAGCCGCGGCCAAAGCGTCCATATTGGAAAGCGCCTCTTTATCTGATCCGGTCAGCAAAATATCGTTGATGCCGCCAATGAGAATCACCCCATCGGGTCGGGTGCCCAAAACGTTTCGCAGCCGTCGTTTCATTCCGTTTGTCGTATCGCCACAGATACCGGCGTTGAGCAGGACCGTATCCGGAAGGGATTTCTGGGCCAGAACCAACCATTTGTTTTTTCTGGGAACACCATGGCCAAAGGCCAGAGAGTCCCCTAAACATGTTATTCTCATTTTTACCTCCTGAGATTTAAAACTTAAGCACTTCCATCGCTGTTGGAGCGTCGATGTACAGACAATCGGCCAGCCCTCCCTTGAGGGCGGCATTGACAACTTTTCCCTTGGCGCGGCCGCTGGCAACGAGGAGTTTATTGGGAATGGAGCGGATAATATCCAGCGGAGCGCCGACAACCCGGGCATCCATTTCGGGATCAAAAATATCCCCGTTAGCGTTAATAAAGTGGGAGCAGACATCCCCGACACAGCCCCGGGCTTCCATATCCCGGTATTGGGCATCCGTCAGCAACCCCATTTCGTAAATGACAGAAGGGCGGGTCAGACAGCCGACGGAAAAAACAGCGGTGTGGCAGTGACTGGCCAGGGAAAGAATATCCCGGACCTGGGAATCCTGTTTGATGGCGTCGGCGATGAAAGGCGCATCCACCATGGCAGGGGCAGGGATAACATAAGCCGTGCCGTTGACATTCTTGGAGAACTGCCGGAGAATCTGCAAAGCGCTGGATTCATGGGCAGCCCGGGAATACCCGCCGCTGAGCTGGATCACAGAAACATTCCGGCGTTTAATGG
Source organism: Eubacteriaceae bacterium (assembly GCA_028705955.1). Taxonomy (GTDB): domain Bacteria; phylum Bacillota; class Clostridia; order Eubacteriales; family Eubacteriaceae; genus JAQWCN01. Next base: position 5,299 of record JAQWCN010000049.1, on the reverse strand, counting down.
GCGTCAGCAATGTCGAAAGCAGCTCCAGGGTTGATCCCCAGGCGACTCCGAGAATACTGTCATCGTCAATGAAACGGGGGAGGTCTTCAGCCAGGGAAGCGCACACATCGTGGAGCAGCACCTGGGGGTTACCGACCAGATCCGGAAGAATAGTGACCCGGCGAATGGGAAACCGGGCCAGCAACTGGCTTTCCAGATCGCCGTAGGATAAGATCGGTTCCTTGATCCGGACTTCAATCAGGCCTAAATCTTTGCCGCTTTTAAGGAGCCGGCTGACCGTTGATTTACTGATCCCCTCTTTTTCGGCGATGGCAACCTGGCCCATATCCAATTCGTAATACATTTTTGAGATCCGTAGGATCTGATTGATTTTTTTTGGATCCATCGTTCCTCCTGAGTGAAATTATTCCCAAAAATAGGAAAGAATGCAATTATCATTTATTTTCTATTATAAAAGGATCAGGAAGGATTGTCAATTAAAGGACATAAATGGTCCATAAATATATAATAATAAAAGATTTGACAACGCAAACAGGAAGAAAAATAAAGAATAGGAAAAATTTCAGAACAAAAGAAAAAATGTGCAGAATATTGGAATTATTTCTATTTTTTGCGTTGACAGAAGCGTACCATCTTTGTATAATGCAGGTATAAAAACATTTACAAAGGAGTGCGTCAAAATGAGTGTAGTGACTTTAATTGGTTCCGGTCAAATGGCTTCAGCTTTAACGTTCCCTCTTTTTGAAAACGGGAACGAAGTCCGGCTGGTGGGGTCGCCCCTGGATGGGGAAGTGATTGCCGGTTTGCGCAAAAACCGCTACCATATTAACCTGACCCGAACCCTTCATGAAGGGATAAAGTTTTATACAAACGATCAGGTTCATGAAGCGCTAAAGGGTTGCGACCTGGTGGTTTGCGGGGTATCCAGCTTTGGGGTCGACTGGTTTTTGCAGGAGATGATTCCCATCATTCCGGAAGGCGTGCCCATGATCTCAGTGACCAAAGGCATGCTGGACTATCCGGATGGCCGCCTTCAGGTGTATCCGGAATACTGGAAAGAACATTTGCCGGAAGGATCCACATTACAAATGTACGCGATCGGGGGCCCATGCACAGCCAGGGATCTTTCCGATCATGATCATTCGTTTGTGGGTTATTGTGGAAAAGACATGAAAACCCTGGAATGGATTCGGAGTCTCTTTCAAACGGATTACTACCACATCAGTTTGACGACAGATGTGATCGGTCTGGAAGCGGCGGTTGCACTGAAAAATGGCTACGCTTTGGGAACAGCATTGGCAATCGGTCTGAAAAACAACTGTGGGGACGATGGCATCGCTCATGTGAATTCCAAAGCGGGGCTGTTCCAGCAAAGCGTGAAAGAAATGGATGAGCTGCTGGCCATTGTTGGCGGAAGCCACAAAATGATCATGTACGCAGCAGGAGATCTGGATGTCACCGTGGCGGGCGGACGAAGCCGGAGTGTGGGACAATTTTTGGGAGAAGGATTATCCATGCCGGAAATCACCGAACGCTTAAAAGGACAAACCCTGGAAGCCGTCGTGATAGCGACAAGAACAGCCCGGGCTGTCAAAGCCATGGCCAAAGCCGGCAAAGTAAAAGCCGAAGACTTTCCCCTGCTCCTCCACGTCGACAAACTCCTGAACGAAGGAGAAAAAGTCAACATCCCCTGGAAGAGCTTTCAGACCCTTTCGGACGACGCTGTAAAATAGCGAAGCGATGAAACAGCGGCGAAGCGGGTTTGAAATGAGCGTTAGCGAATAACCCGCGCTCCGAAAGGGCCCGCAATCGAGGAGCCTTTCATCCAGAAAGGGATGAAAGAAAGGCGAAGAGATTGTGAACCAACAAGAGGACGACGCTGTAAAATAGCGAAGCGATGAAACAATACTTTTTATTTTATTTGGTGTGTGAATAAATTTTTTATGCAAAAGGGAGGCGTAATATGGAGTATTTAATTGGTATCGATTTGGGAACCGGCAGTGTCAAAACCGTTTTATTCGATCAAAACGGGAAAGAGATTGCCCAGAAAGCACAGGAATATCCGGTGTATCAACCCCATAACGGATGGTCAGAACAAGATCCGGAAGACTGGTTCCAGGCAGCAGTCGCAACTGTGCGCTACGTGGTGGACGTTTCCGAAGTCCCCAAAGAAGCCATCAAAGGGATCGGGATGTCCGGTCAGATGATGGGCGCGGTCATGCTGGACGCCAGCGGGGAACCGCTGCGCCGGGCAATTTTGTGGAATGATGCCAGAACGACGGAATCCTGTGAATCGGTGAGGAAGATTGTCACAGATGCCAAAATGATGGAAATCAACTGCAACCCCGTTCGTCCGGGGCTGACGGCGGCCAAGATTCAATGGGTGAAAGAAAATGAACCGGATATCTACGCAAAAACGGCACATATTTTATTGCCGAAGGATTATTTGCGTTACCGTTTGACGGGGGAATACGCAACCGAAGTATCCGATGCGTCGGCCATGCAGCTTTTGGATGTGCGTAAACGGTGCTGGTCCCCTTATATTCTGGACGCTTTGGACATTAAAGAATCCATGCTGGGCAAAGTGTATGAATCCCCGGATGTTACCGGAACCTTGACCAAAGACATCGCCAATCTGCTGGGCCTCTCTGAAAAAACCGTTGTGGTCGGCGGGGCTGGGGACAATGCGGCGGGAGCCGTGGGAACCGGCGTGGTCGCAACGGGCCGGGCCATGACAACCATTGGAACCTCGGGGACGGTGTTTGCCTATGCAGACGGACCCATGATGGATGCGAAAGCCCGGGTTTATACTTTCTGTATGGCGGTGCCGGGAGCATGGCATTTTATGGGATCGGTCAACTCCGCGGGCAATTCCCTCAAATGGTACCGCAATTTGTTTTACAGCGACGATACAGAATACGAACAGATCAACAAGGATGCCATCGCTTCTGCGCCAGGGGCCAATAATCTCATTTATATGCCTTACCTGACCGGGGAACAGTCCCCGCATTTCGATTTGAAATGCCGGGCCGGTTTTGTGGGCTTATCCGCAACTCACACAAAGGCGGATATCACGAGATCCGTGATGGAAGGGATCACCTACGCCCTTCGGGATGTGTTGACAGCAATCCGGGAATCCGGGATCGAACCGGACGTCATGCGGATGTGCGGCGGCGGGTCCAAAAGTCCGTTCTGGCGTCAGCTGATGGCGGATATTTACGATATGCGGGTGGTGCTGCCGGATATGAATTCTGAAAATGCAGCGGCACTGGGAGCTGGCATTTTGGCATCTGTCGGGACAGGGATGTATCCCACCGTTCAGGACGCTTGCGACAAGATTATCAAAATGCGTCAGGAAAGCTACGAACCGGATCCGGCAGTCCGGGAAAAATATGATACAACCTACGCCGCGTTTGATAAACTCTATCCCCAGTTAAAAGATAATTTTGCAGAAATTTTAGATTTATAGAAGAAGTTGAAAACCAGCTCTGGTTAAACCAGAGCTGGTTTTCATTGAAAGGAGCAAATATAATGAAATTTTTTTTGGACACAGCCAATGTAGATGCGATTCGTCAGGCCAATGATATGGGCGTGATCTGCGGGGTGACAACCAATCCTTCGCTGATCGCTAAAGAAGGCCGGAAATTTGAAGACGTGATTGCTGAAATCACCTCCATTGTCGACGGACCGATCAGCGGGGAAGTGAAAGCGACGACGACCGACGCCCCGGGAATGATTGCGGAAGGCCGGGAAATTGCCAAAATTCACCCCAACATGGTGGTTAAAATTCCGATGACAGCAGAAGGATTAAAGGCCTGTAAAACTTTATCCCGGGAAGATATTCCGGTCAACATGACCCTCATCTTTTCAGCGGGTCAGGCGATCCTGGCGGCCATGGCGGGAGCATCGTATGTTTCCCCGTTTCTGGGAAGACTGGATGATATTGCGACACCAGGGATTGAACTCGTCGAAAAAATTGCGGAAATCTTTGCCGTTCAGGGCATCGATACCGAAATTATCGCCGCGTCGGTCAGAAACCCCATTCATGTGCTGGATTGCGCGGCTGCGGGGGCGGATATCTGCACCGTACCCTTCAAGGTGATCGAAGGATTGATTCATCATCCGCTGACCGATGCGGGAATTGAAAAATTCAAACAGGATTATATCGCAGTCTTTGGGGAATAAGGAGGCACAATGAGGATGACAGAAACCCGGGCCTTTGCCTGTCCGCCCCGATATTATCAGGGGCCGGGGGAAATTGCCCATCTTGAAGAGGCCGTCAGGGATTTTGGAAACCGGGCCTTTGCGGTCATAACACCTTCGTTTTATGAGCGTCTCAGCCGGGAATTAAAAGAACAGTTTGAAGCGGCGGGCAGTCACATGATTTGTGAACGGTTCGGCGGACAAACCTCCATGAAAGAACTGGAGCGCTTGACCCAAATCGCCCGGAAAAACCCGGTGGATGTGGTCATTGGCATCGGCGGCGGCAAGGCGATGGACGCGGGAAAATACGTCGGGATCCAGACGGGCGCCGCCATCGTGACAGTGCCGACGATTGTTTCAACCGATGCACCAACCAGCGCGCTCTCTGCAACCTATACAGAAACCGGGGAACATGCGGGGAGCATTTATTATAAACGCAATCCCAATGTGGTGCTGGTGGATTCGGCCATCGTGGTCAAAGCGCCGGTCCGATATTTTGTTTCGGGCATGGGCGACGCCCTTTCCACTTACTTTGAAGCGAAGGCGCATGTCGATTCCCACACGAAAAACCGTGTCGGCAAGGGCTATCAAACGCCCCTTGCCGCTATGGCGTTATCCTGGCTGTGTTTTACCACCTTAATGGAACAAGGGCGAAAGGCCCTGGCCGATGTCCGGGCCGGAAAACTGACCGATGCGGTGGAAGCCATTATCGAAGTCAACACACTGTTATCCGGGATCGGGGTGGAATCCGCCGGGTGTGCCGGTGCGCATTCCCTCAACAGCGGTTTTTCCAGTCTGGCCGGATGTCAGCACGCAACCCACGGGGAAATTGTCGCCTTTGGGACATTGTGCGAGCTGGTTCTTGAAGCCTGGCCTGGAGAGACCATTAAACAGGTTCTGGCATTTTGTCAGGATGTGGGTTTACCGGTGACCCTGGAACAAATCGGACTGGACGCGACGGAACCGAAAGCACTGCACCAGGCGGCGCATAAAGCCATGGGGACCAAACACATCGGGGCGGAAAACGTCCCGGTCAGTGAGGATCTTCTGGTGGAGGCCATCTTGAAAGCCGATGCCCTGGACCGGGATTGGCGCC
>JAQWCN010000238.1 GCA_028705955.1 Eubacteriaceae bacterium | reverse complement strand
GAAATACGGGTTAGGAGAAAACGGCGAAATACGACGATGCTTTGGTTCATAAGCGCTATGCCTTTAAAAGCACGACGTATCCCCCGAATTACGCGCCGCACGCTTCACCGTTTCCGGCCTGCATTTCCAAATACTGTCATCATTTCAAGGCTACCAAGGTTCATCCTTTTGGTAGCTTTTTTCGATTTGCCCTCATTGATTTAAATTTGATTTTGTGAGTGTGTCAGACCAGCGTTTTAAGGATGAAAAGAAAAAGCAAAGGAGAATCCTATGATAAACCATCAATCGATGTGGGCTGCAAATCCTCAGCGGGATAAAACTGTCGTTATCAGTGATCTGCACTTAGGTGTGGATGATCGCTATACAGAAACCCAAAAGAATCGTGCCCTCCTCGTTGAATTCCTGCAGCGGTTGGAAAAAACCGACGATGTCAAAGAACTCGTCATCGCTGGTGATTTCCTGGATGCGTGGTTCCTTCCGGTTTATTACCCCAGCTATACCGATGAAGACCAGTTCTATCGTGATGTTGCGGCGAATAATCAGGCTGTGATGGATGCCCTCAACCACCTCATTCAAAGTGACATGACGGTGGTCTATGTCGCAGGGAACCACGATTTGACCATGAAGCCAGAACTTTTGGATGAGCTATTGCCCGGCATCGTGCAAATCCATGAAAAGCAGGGATTAGGCCGATATTATACGGGCAAGCGGAAGGAAATCGTCATTGAACACGGCCACCGGTACGATGCCTTCAGTGCACCGGACACCCTGACCAATCGGGAACTCTGCGGGAATGATGAAACCATCTTGCCCATGGGCTATTTCTATGCCCGCTATGGTGCCACTGCCTATCTGGAAGGCTATCCCAAGGTCGAAAAGGATCTTCCGGTCATTACCCAGGTCCCGGATCCCTCGGATGTGGATCAATACGGTGCCTATCTCTACTATTCCATTTTAAAAGGCGTATCGGAACGTTGTACCCCTAAGGTGGATTTACAGGATAAAATCTTTGATATGCACATCGGCGGCTTTGATGATGCCTATTCCTATCTGGATTTTTATCCGGCTCAGCAGGAGGATGGAACCATTTCTGCGCCGGTTCTCTTTAAAAACATCCAGCGCACCTGGGACGAGCGTCAGAAATTAAATGATGTGAAGCGACCGAACAGCTTTATTGAAGCCGCTTCGGGAACCCTTGATTCATCCTACTATACCCAAAAAGCTGTGGAAGAGTACTTAGAAAATCCAGATGAACAGGTCGAAGTGGTCGTGTTCGGCCATACGCATATTCCGGGATATTGCAAAACAGATATGGGAAAAACCTATATCAATTCCGGAACCTGGATCGATCATAACCTGGATGATCCCGATGCCACCTGTATCTTTGCCGTCATCACTTCCGAGGATACAGATATCGTGGCGCTATACAGCTATCAGGCGGATGGTTCTTTGCAGATCATCACCAAACAGCTCTGAGATGGGGAGGGCTCATACCGATTTTCATCAGCAGCGGCCTGGATTCTTAGAATCCAGGCCGTTTTTTATCTTGTCTGGCTCTTCCACTACCGACCTTCACACGGTTTTATGTTACAATGGCATCATTAAAACAATAATGGATAAAAATCCCAATGGAAAGCAGAGATAATATGATGAAAAAAGGTGATCACTTCGAAATGAAAATCCAGGGGGCCGTGTTTCCTGGTAAGGCTTGGGGCCTGGTCCCCATCGGCGACGACATGCGGAAATGCTGGGTCAAGGATGGCATTCCTGGCCAAAAGGTACGCATCATGGTGACGAAAAAACGGAGTAAAAAGATTGAAGGCCGGATTCTGGAGGTCCTGCAAAAAGCTCCGGAGGAAATTATGCCGGCTTGCCCCCACTTTGGGCGCTGCGGCGGCTGTTCCCTCCAGAACCTGCCCTATGAAAATCAGCTGGCCATGAAGAACGATTATGTCATGGGCCTGCTGGCCGATGCTGGCATCACCGGCTACGATGCCCTACCCATCGTCCCCAGCCCCGAGGTCTGCGGCTACCGCAATAAAATGGAATACTCCTTCGGGGATGATGCCCCGGATGGCCCCCTGCTCCTGGGCCTCCATGAAAAGGGGAGCTTCTACAACATCCTGCCCACACCCCACTGCACCATTGTCGATGGCGACTTTGGCAGCATTCAAACCGCCGTGGCCGGGTGGTTCGCCGAGGGAAGTACCACCTACTTCCATAAGCGACGTCACGAAGGCTTCCTGCGCCACCTCGTCGTGCGCAAGGGCAAAGCCACCGGGGAAATCCTCATTAACCTCGTCACCACCAGCCAGGGCGAGCTGGATGCCGGGGCCTTCACATCGCTATTGCTGGAACTACCTCTAACCGGGACCATCGTCGGCATCCTCCACACCCTCAACGATGGCGTGGCCGACGTGGTCAAGGCCGATGATATGAAAGTCCTCTACGGGCAGGATATCCTCCATGACCGGATCCTGGGGCTGGATTTTGAAATTTCCACCTTCTCCTTTTTCCAGACTAACACCCTTGGGGCCGAGCAGCTCTACAGCGTGGTGCGGGAATTCGTTGGGGATACTCCGTCAGA
>JAQWCN010000237.1 GCA_028705955.1 Eubacteriaceae bacterium | reverse complement strand
CTTTTTGAAACCGTCTGGACATCTTTTTTCAGGCGCTGACATTCTGAACTTTTGGCCCGGGCCATGGCAATGGTCGGCACCAGCGAGCTTTCAATAATCGGCTTGACCAGATAGCCGCTCACCCCGCATTTTGTCGCTTTATCAATGTATTCACTATCCGTATACGCTGTGAGCAAAATAATGGTCCCGACCAAATCCTCTTTAAAAATGATTTTCGAGGCCGACAGCCCGTCAAGCATGGGCATTTTGATATCCATAAAGACAATATCCGGATGGTGTTTGCGGCAAAGCAAAACCGCATCCATCCCGTCACTGGCCTCATCCACCACATTGTATCCCTTTATTTCAAGAGACTCCCTCAGGTCCATCCGCGTAATTGGCTCATCATCAACAACGATTACAGTTGTTCTTTCATCTCCATCATCCATGACCTTTCTCCCTTTATAACAAATGAAATCTCCTTGCACACCATTGACTTTAAAAAACCCTTTTTTCTCCCAAAAATAAGGTTTTTTCCACCACACACCACCTAACAAAAAAGCTCCTTTAATTTTTTACAATTAAAGGAGCTACGTCGCTCTTTTGATATGTGATTGTCGTTTTCTGTAAGATAAAGTATAGCAGAATTTTTTTGAGCTGTCAATTCTTTTCAATTTTTTTGTTCAAAGGTTTTAAGAATAGATTCGCCATGCTTACCTTTTTTCAATCATTTTGCTGATTGCATAACCGGCCATCATCAGCCCCGCTGCCCCCGGGACAAAGCTGACGCTTCCCGGCGGACTCACTTTGATCCGTGGCTCTTCCCGGGAATAAACGACCGGAATCCCGGCAATTCCCCGGGCTTTGAGTTCCCGTCGCATCACCCGGGCCAAAGGGCAGACGGCGGTCTTTTCGATGGGCGCAATTTCCAGCCGGGCCGGATCCAGTTTATTGCCGGTCCCCATGCAGGAGATAACCGGCGTATCCGAGTGGCTGCAGGCCGAAAGGATCGCCAGTTTTGCGGTGACCGTATCCACCGCATCCAGCACATAATCGTAAGCTTCCAGATGAAAGTCCGCCATGTTTTCCGGCATCGCCCGGACTTCCAGGGGATCCACCTGAAGATCCGGATTGATATCCCGGTACCGGTTCGCGGCCACATCGACCTTGGCCTTGCCCACCGTGGATTGCAGGGCAATGAGCTGCCGGTTGATATTGGTAGGATCCACTTTGTCCTGATCCACCAGGGTCAAATGACCGATCCCGCCCCGGGCCAACGCTTCCCCGGCGTAGGAGCCAACCCCTCCCACGCCAAAGAGCATCACCCGGGCGCCGGCCAATTGCCTGACGGCATCAGCGCCGATTATTTTTTCTGTTCTGTCAAAGATATGCACGGTGTGCCTCTTTCATTCTGTTCTATTTCCCCTGGCTTTGCCAGGGCTTCCGGTCAAAACTTTCGTTTTGTCCTCAAGCGCCGTGCCCTCCTGGGCACCCTGGCCCTGGTTTCCCCTGGCTTTGCCAGGGCTTCCGGTCAAAACTTTCGTTTTGTCCTCAAGCGCCGTGCCCTCCTGGGCACCCTGGCCCTGGTTTCCCCTGGCTTTGCCAGGGCTTCCGGTCAAAACTTTCGTTTTGACCTCAAGCGCCGTGCCCTCCTGGGCACCCTGGCCCTGGTTTCCCCTGGCTTTGCCAGGGCTTCCGGTCAAAACTTTCGTTTTGACCTCAAGCGCCGTGCCCTCCTGGGCACGGCTTACATATGATCGGGGGCGGAAACACCCAGAATTTTTAATACATTTCTCAAAACCTGACGGGTCGCAATAATCAGATTTAAACGGGCGTGCATCAGGGCCTGATCTTCAACCCGAACCCGGCACTCATTGTAGAAGGTATGGAATGCCGAAGCGAGATCGATGGCATAATGGGTGATCCGACTGGGGTCCATCTTGCTTTCCGCAATTACGATGGTTTCCGGTAAGTCCGAAAGAACCGCCATCAGATCCAGTTCCTGGGGTGCGGTGAGCAGGCTCAAATCTGCCGGAGCATCGGTTTTAACATCTTCCATTTGCCGCAGAATACTGCAAATCCGGGCATGGGCATACTGGATATAGAACACTGGATTTTCGTTGGATTCCTGAAGTGCGAGGTTCAGATCAAAATCGAAGTGGCTGTCCGGGGAACGCAGATTAAAGAACACCCGGGCAGCATCCACCCCAACCATATCCAGTAATTCTTTAAGGCCGATGGTTTCCCCCTTGCGTTTGGACATCCGGACCTGCTTGCCGTCCTGAACCAAACGGACCAGTTGCATGATCACAATATTCAACCGTTCCGGATCCACACCAGCTGCCTGCATCGCTGCTTTCAGTCTGGCAATGTGGCCGTGATGATCGGCGCCCCACACGTTGACGGCCCGGTCATATCCCCGGGTTACAAATTTATTCAAATGGTAGGCAATGTCCCCCATGAAATAAGTGGGCAAACCGTTGTTGCGGATAAGCACATCGTCTTTTTCACAGCCGTAATCCGTGGTTTTAAACCAGATGGCCCCTTCTTTTTCGTACGTTGCGCCCTTATCCTGAAGCATTTTGAGCGCCGAACGGATTTCACCGTCGTCGTACAGG
>JAQWCN010000236.1 GCA_028705955.1 Eubacteriaceae bacterium | reverse complement strand
CCGGCGTAACCCAGCACGATAACAGGATCGGAAGGGGGCAGGGGATCCCCGGCGTAAAAGGAAGACAGGCCAGTGACCCGGATGCCGGCGGCTTTGGCCAGACGAACGAGCTGCGCTTCTGAACGGGAAGTATGGACGGTTAACAGCACATGCAGACCAGCGTCTGCACCGGATACCGAGACCCTTTGTGGGGGAAAAGCATTGCGAATGGCTGTCAAAAGGGCGTCCCGCCGGGCCCGGTAAATTTTGCGCATTCGGTTTAAATGGCGTTCAAAATGGCCTTCCGCAATAAACCGGTGCAAGGTATGCTGTTCAAAACGGGATACGGTGGAAGAATAAAAGGATAATTTCTCCCGGTATTTTTTGATTAGTGCAGGGGGCAGAACCATATAAGAAATACGCATGGAAGGGGCCAGGTTCCGGGTGAAGGTGTTCATATAAATCACGCTGCCGGTTTGGTCCAGACCTTGAAGTGCGGGAATCGGACGGCCGGAAAAACGAAACTCACTGTCATAATCGTCTTCGATGATCATGCGCCCCGGGGATGAGGCGGCCCAGCGCAGCAAAGCCATCCGGCGTTTGACCGGCATGACAATGCCCAGGGGAAACTGGTGGGAAGGCGTGGTGTGGATGATCTGGGCACCGCTGTCCGCAATGGCATCCAGGCGGATCCCTTCCCGGTCCAGGGCAATCAGACGGGTATTGGCGCCATTGCTCGCTAATACGTTGTACACTTTATTGTAATGGGGATTTTCCATGCCATAGGTGAGGCTGCGGCCCAGAAGCTGGACAATCAGCCCCAGTAAAACCTCAGACCCGGCGCCGATGACCATTTGTTCCGGCGTGCAGTGCACACCCCGGTATTCCCCGATATAACGGCAGATGGAAGCCCGCAGGGGATAATAACCCTGAGGGTCTACGGCTTGGAGCAAGGCGTCATTTTTTTCTGAAAGAACTTCCCGGGAAATCCGGGCCCAGGTTGGAAACGGAAAAAAAGTTGCGTCGACCGTGTTGGTGGTAAAATCCCAGCGCCACTGGGGGGACGTCTGGACAACGGGGGCCGGAGCCGGGGAGACAGACAGAGATGGCGGGGCCAAAGGTTTTTCCAACCGGGCAGCGTAAAAACCGCTGCGGGGCTTTGCGGTGATATAGCCCTCGGCCACCAGCTGATCGTAAGCCGAAGTCACCGTGTTCTGGCTGATTTTGAGGTGGGTTGAAAGCTGCCGCTTGGAAGGCAGTTTTTCACCGGCGCCAATGTCACCCCGGGTAATGGCGTGGCGAAGATGGCGGTATAACTGTTCATAAAGGGGAACAGCACCGGATTTATCAAAAATAAAGGTTAAAATCGTAATGCCTCCAATCTGAACCCATAAAAAATATATAAACTGGGTATTGTGATGATATCAGTTGATCTCTATAATGATAACCAATGAGCGCGCACATTGCAAATTATCGTTTGAAAGAAGGACAAAAAAATGCAGAAGACATTAAATCGAAATTTGGCTCAGATGTTAAAAGGTGGTGTGATCATGGATGTGACCACACCGGAAGAAGCAAAGATCGCCCAGGAATGTGGCGCTGTGGCTGTCATGGCGTTGGAACGGGTCCCCAGTGATATCCGGAAAGAAGGTGGCGTGGCCAGAATGTCAGATCCCAAAATGATTAAGGGAATTATGGCGGCGGTCACCATTCCGGTCATGGCTAAGGCCCGGATTGGACACATTGCGGAAGCCCAAATTCTTCAGGCGCTTGGCGTGGATTATATCGATGAAAGTGAAGTATTGACGCCGGCGGATGATCAGTACCATATTGACAAAAAGCGTTTCCAGGTTCCTTTTGTCTGTGGTGCCCGGAATTTGGGGGAAGCCTTGAGACGCATTGGGGAAGGCGCGTCCATGATCCGCACCAAAGGGGAAGCCGGCACGGGCAACGTGGTGGAAGCGGTGCGGCACATGCGGACGATTCAGTCAGAAATACACCGGCTTGCCAGCATGGCGGCTGACGAACTGATGACAGCGGCTAAAACCATGGGAGCGCCCCTTGATCTGGTGGAATACGTTCACGCCAATGGTCATCTGCCGGTGGTTAATTTTTCAGCTGGAGGCATTGCGACACCAGCCGACGCGGCGTTAATGATGCAGTTGGGCAGCGAAGGTGTTTTTGTGGGGTCGGGAATTTTTAAAGCGTCCAATCCCAAAGCAGTGGGGAAGGCCATTGTTAAAGCGACCGCTTATTATAATGACCCCGCTGTTCTGGCTGAAGTGTCAGAAGATTTGGGTCAGGCGATGCCGGGGATTGATCTCAAGGATATTCCGGAAGGAGAACGGTATGCCAACCGCGGATGGTAAATGCCGCGTGGGAGTGCTGGCACTCCAGGGCTCCGTTGTAGAACATCTGGACCGGTTAAAACAGTGCGGAGCAGAAGCAGAGGCCGTGAAGACCCTGCCGGGGCTCATGGAGGTGGATGGCTTGATTATCCCCGGGGGAGAATCCACCACCATGGGAAAGTTGCTGAAAGCTTTTGGTTTGCTGGATCCGCTCAAGAAAAGAATCAGGGAGGGTCTGCCCGTCTGGGGGACCTGTGCCGGGCTGATCCTGC
>JAQWCN010000235.1 GCA_028705955.1 Eubacteriaceae bacterium | reverse complement strand
TTGTCTGCTTTGTATGATGTGAGTGTTGAGGAGCTCTACGCGAATCCCCGGTTGAAGGGGATCGGTCCGGCTAAAGCCTGTAAAAGTAAAGCGGCTTTGGAGTTGGGGCACCGGATTCATCATGGAAAAAAGGAGTACCCCCAGATTAGCTCTCCGGATGATGTGGCGGCTTATCTTGAAGACAGTATGTTTGGCTTTAAACAGGAACATTTTGTCATTTTACTTTTAAATACTAAAAACCGGATCTTTAAAAAGGAAGAAATATCAGTGGGAACAATTAATTCGGCGCTGGTCCATCCCCGGGAGGTTTTTTCCCGGGCGATCAGGCAGCTGGCCTCCGCATTGATTGTCGCCCACAATCATCCGTCCGGGGATCCTTTTCCCAGTCCGGAGGATGAAAATATTACAAAACGTCTGGTGAAAGCGGGAGAGCTTTTGGGGGTTCCGGTATTGGATCATTTGGTGATTGGGGAACAGAATTATTTCAGTTTTAAGCAAGAAGGCCTTATGTAATTCTTTAAATCTATAATTTTCTAAGTTTTATGAAAGAATTTATGAAAATACATTGATTATTCTGTGCATTTACCATAAAATAAAAATTCAGATAACGCTTGTTTTATGAAAGGTGAGATTATGTTTTCTGACACCCCAAAGTGTCTTTATCATTATACGCAGGATCGATCGGAGCCCATGCCGCTCAAACGGTATCTGGTTGATTATCAGGGTTATTCCAGCAGACTGCTGAGAAAGATTATCCGCGAGGGGAATACAACGGTCAATCAACAGGATTGTTGGCTGACAAAGGTGGTTGATCCGGGAGACCGGATTGCAGTGACCATGCCCCGGGAAGAGGTGGATATCCTGCCGGTTGCCGGAGATTTGGATATCGTCTACGAGGATGACGAAATTTTGGCGGTCAATAAAGACCCCCATTGTGTAACACACCCGACCAAGAGTCACCAGCAGGATACACTGGGAAATCGCGTGGCGGAATATTTTATCAGAACCAATCAGCATTCAAAAGTTCGCTTTGTGAACAGACTGGATATGGATACGTCAGGTTTGGTTGTTATCGCCAAGAATAAGTATGTGCACCACTTTCTTCAGTCTCAGAGAATGATTGAGCGGATTGAAAAAAAGTATATTGCGTTTGTCAATGGGCATATGCCCCAGGCTTCAGGATCCATTATGGAACCGATTGGTTTGCCTTTTGAGGGCAGCATTCAACGGGCGGTCATGGAGAATGGAAAACCTTCGGTGACGCATTACCGTGTACTTGAAACCTATGACGAGGCATCCAAGGTTGAGCTTAAACTGGAAACGGGAAGAACCCATCAGATCAGAGTGCACCTGGCTTATCTGAATTGTCCGGTGATTGGCGATGATCTTTATAATAATGATTGTAATAAAAGGTATGGAATGAACCGTGTGGCACTTCATTCAAGTCAAATGAATTTGACCTTACCGAAAAGTGGAAAATGTCGTTTAAAGGCTGAATTCAAACAGGATTTGGTTGCGTTGCAGCAGTGTTTGCGTGAGAGATTAGAAAAGGTGGAATGTTATGAGTGATGAAAAGAAGACTACAGGATCCAACAATACAGATATGCAAGAGGATATGACTAACGAAACAACGCAGTCCTCAGTGGAAGATACGGGCACTGAAGCAGGAAAGAAAGAGGGTTTATCAAAAAAAGAAACGGATAAATCCAATCAGGAACCCAGACAATTTTCTTTTGGCGGATTTAAAGGATTTGGCAAAAAGAAGGAAGAACCGTCAACACCCCAAAACATATCTGAAGATGAACCGGCAGTAGGCTCTTCGATTGAATCACTTTCTTCTGACGTGGCGTCGACCGCCCCAAAAGCGGCTACGGGAGCAGGCGTTGAAAAAGCGGTCGAATCAGGTTTGAACAAGAAAAGTGAAGCTGATGCGGATGCTGTTTCGGGAGACCAAACCGGGGCTTCCCCCAAGAAGAAATTTTCTTTTCGTAATTTAAACAAAGGGCATGCAGATACAGATGTCAAAACACCGGAAGATGCAGATCAACCGGTGGATGATACGATTAAAAAAGATGCTGAAGAAGCGGGGATAGCCGCAGCGGCAGCAGGTGTGACCAATAAAGTTAAAGGATTGAGAATGGGTAGAAAAAAAGCATCGGAGAAGAATAAAGATAAGGGTTTGCCTAAAAAAAGTGGAGGATCCGGTGGTTTACCCAAAAAAGAAAGAAAAAAACTTAAGACCTGGCAGAAGGTATTAATCATTTTAGGACTGCTTATTATTGCTGGAGTCGTGGCTGTATTTGCTATTTATCAGGCTAACCGGGTTGATATTTCGGATTATCAATATACACAAAAACAAAAAACTCAAATTATATCTGCGGATAATGTTGTCATTGGTGAATTGTTCTCACAAAACAGAACTTATGTTTCACTGGACCAGGTGCCCCAGGATATGAAAAACGCGCTGGTTGCTGTTGAAGACTCCCGTTTCTATTCTCATGGCGGCGTGGACTTCTTTGGGATCGCCCGTTCTTTGGTTGCCAATGTGGTGCGGGGAAGTGCGACAAGCCAGGGCGCCAGTACGTTAACCCAGCAATTGGCCCGTT
>JAQWCN010000234.1 GCA_028705955.1 Eubacteriaceae bacterium | reverse complement strand
CTGGATCAATTCCCAGCCTGGGTTGGCAGTATCTTTGGGGATTCCCCGGTCATCGTCGCTACCCTGGTAGCCATCATTCTGTATTTAGTCATTCCCAAGGAAGAATCGGATGTCCTGCCGGATGAAGCGGTACAGGAAGCGGAAGCCCATGCTGAATTAGAAGAAGAAATTTCAGAAGAAGTAAAATAAGCATCATCCCCTTTTCCACGATGAGGTTGTCCTGTTAACCATGAAAATGGCGGGGCAGCCTCTCTTTTATTTTCTTGAGGCTTTGAAATACCGGACGCTCTCCTCCTCCAAGGCATAGGACAAGAGCAAATCGAAGCGGACCTGCGGCTGGTCCAAATCGGCCCCGGTCAGTTTTTCAATACGGCTGATGCGATACAGAAGGGTGCTGCGATGGACATCCAGAAGCTCGGAGGTTCGGGTCAGGTTTCGTTCGTTTTCCAGATAGGTTTTCAGGGTTAGGTTTAACTCGGAGGTATGGGTTTGGTCGTATTCTTGAAGGATGAAAATCACCTTGCTGCACAGCAGCTCCCCCGGGAGATCGGACAGGGCCTTTTGGAGGATATAGGCGATGCGATAGTCCTCAAAGCGATAGCTCCAGAACATTTCCTGGCGTTTCCTCCCGGTATCGAAGGCGGCCATGGCCTGTCGGTAATAGTCCGGAAAATCCCGGAGGTCTGTGAATGGGGTGCTGACCCCGGCTTTAATCAGCCCTTCCCTCAGGATCACAGCAATCTGGGTCTGAAAGGTCAGACTATCCATTTCACTCAGGGTGCTGTTAATGAGCATAACGATGCACCGCCCATCGTAAAAGACACAGCTGTGGGGAAATTGATCCATGAGGCGGTTGCATCGATACTGGATGGCGTTGATATGGTCATCCTCCTCATTGGTGAAAAGGCAGGCGCAAAAATAAGTGTCCATGTAGGTCCAGCCATACTGCATGAGCTGGGTATCCATGGCCATTTGATCCACCTGGCCGGTCTCTATGAAGCCCCCTAGAAATCGGGGGAGGGAGTAGGCCTGCTTATACTCTGTCATTTCGATGACAGAGAGTGCCTCTGTCACCATCCCGGAAAAATAATCCAACAGCTCAAAATCGCTGGGCCGCAGGGATCGGTTGATTTCATTGATACAGATTCTCCCCCAATATTGGCCATTATTCCATAAATTCTCGTAGAGAATGCGGTAATTAAAGGTGGTATCCGGAAAAATCTTCGGCCCCTTGGTGGTCATGGTCTTAAGATAATCGGGATTGATTTTGAAGTTGTTGACGATCTCCAGGGGCAAGTAGTACTTTCCCCAGCGCTCATCGTATTCCCAGAGCTCCTCCTCGGGACGGCGGTTAACACAGGCCAGCTCGATAAAATTACAATCGTGCATGAACATTGAATTTTCAAAAACGATTTCGGCAATCTCAAAGAGCTCATAGAAGGAGGCATTGTTCTGAAGGGCCTGACGAAGGGCCGCCTCCCATTTGGCATACTTTAAAAACACCTGCTGGACTGCCTCCGCCAGCTGCAGCAGGGACAGCGTCTCCGGGAAAGTGAGGACGGTATTTCGGGCGAGGACCGCCGCCCCAGGTGTCCCCCGGCTAATCAGCCCACAGCCGGAAATTCCCTCGTCAAAATCCGCTCCCTCTGCCAGGTGCAGACAATCCCCATCCATCGCCATCCCCTGACGATAGGACCGGGCCTGATACCATCCCCGCTTTCGATTTCTAGAATCTCCCAGGATCTGTCCGCCATAATCCATCAGCTCATCCTGAATGACAACCAAGGATATTTTCATTTGCTCCACCCCCTAAATCCCTTCCTACAAAATATAGGAATTCAACGCCAAAATTCATCCGTATTACGGACTTTACACCCACTCTTATAGAGAATATAATCATTTTATAAAGAAGTGTCAAGGTTTTCTTAACCAATACAGGTACAGTGCGGCCGTTTAAGAACTCGTCAAATTTAAGGAGGAAGTTGTATTATGCTATCCATCAAAGAGAATATGAGAGAAGTGATTTCCGGGGGAAATCCCGATCGTTTTGTCAAGCAATACGAGGGAATTGAATTTATTCTTTCGACCCCCTACGCCATGGCGTATCCCATGATGCCCGCCAAGCCGGGGGATGATGCAGTAAAATGCGGATGGGGTTACATGAACGCCTGGCCCGCAGGGGCTCCCGGTGCCTTTCCCCTCCACGATTCCGAGCATCTGGTCTGCCCCGATGTCACCGAGTGGAAAAAATATGTCAAGGCCCCGGAAATTAACTACACCGAAGAAGATTGGAAACAGTGTCTTTCCGATATGGCCAAGGTCGATCGCAATGAAAAATTCGTCGCCCCCCTCATCGCCCCCGGCCTTTTCGAAATGTGCCACTACCTCTGCGAAATCCAGAACACCATGATCAATTTCTACGAGGAACCGGAGGCGATGCACGAGCTCATCGATTATATCACCGAATGGGAGCTGAAATGGGCGGAGCAGATTTGTACCTACATGAAACCCGATGCCATCTTCCACCATGATGACTGGGGTACCCAGAAGTCCACCTTCATCAGCCTGGAGATGTTCCGGGAATTCTTCCTCCCGGGTTACAAGAAGATTTATAAAT
>JAQWCN010000233.1 GCA_028705955.1 Eubacteriaceae bacterium | reverse complement strand
AAGGTCGGTATCGAGCGTTATTACGAAATCACCGGCCTGCCCAATGGGACAACCTGGACCGGCAGTAAAATCATGTGGATTAAGAAACATCAGCCCGAAATCTATGAAAAAACCTACAAATTTGCCCAGGATCAGGAGCGCATCCTCCACAAGCTGGGGGCGGAAGGCTATTATGAAGACTGGTCCAACGGCTCTCTCTACGGGCTTATGGATATTAAAAAATTTACCTGGGATCAGGAGCTGTTAGACACCCTGGGCATCGATGGTGATAAGCTGCCGGAATTAGTCCCATCGGGACAGGTGGTGGGGGAAGTCTCCCAGAAGGCCGCTTCCCTGACCGGGTTTGCCCCGGGGACCAAGCTGGTATCCGGCGGCGGCGACCAGCAATGCGCCGGCATTGGGACAGGCGCCATTAAAAAAGGCATTGTGGAGGTCACCGTGGGAACGGCAGCCGTTACCCTGGCTTATATGGATGGGCCCTATTATGATGACAGCATGCGCCTGCCCTGCTCCGCCCATGGGGTAGCGGGCAAATGGGAAACAGAAGGGCTGCAGAATGCCGCCGGCAGCTCACTTAAATGGTATCGCAATGAATTTGCCATCCCTGAAATGGAGCTTTCCGAAGAAACCGGCATCGACCCCTACGACTACATTAACGAACAGGTGGCCGACATCAAACCAGGGGCTGACGGACTCATCTGCATTCCCTATTTTGCCAGTTCCGCAGCGCCAAACTGGGACCCCTTTGCCAGAGGAACTTTTATCGGATTAACCCTAGGGCATCAACGCCCGACATTAGCCCGGGCCATTATGGAAGGGGTAACCTTTGAAACCCGGGAAATCGTCGAGCAAATGGCCGCCAACGGCGTGGCAATCGATACAATCATCATCAGCGGCGGCGCATCCAAATCGGCGGTGTGGAATCAGATTCAAGCCGATATTTACGGCAAGCCGGTACTCATTCCCGCCATCGAGGAAGCCACTTCCCTCGGAGCCGCCATTCTGGCAGCCGTAGGGGCAGGCCTTTACGATAGCGTGGAGGCAGCCGTGGATCAAATGGTGCAGATTGCCGGGAGCTATGAACCGGATATGGCCATTCATGACCGTTACAACCGCTACTTTACCGTGTACAAGGATGCATACCGTGCTCTAGCGGATGCGGGTGTGTACGAACGTCTGGTCAAGCTGGCCTTGGAAGAATAAAGAGATCGGAGAAACGATGGAAATCTTAAAAAAAATTGCAGATACCCTTTATGAAGGGGATGATCGGGGGATGCCAGCCTTAGTGCAGGAAGCCCTGGATGCGGGGTACGGCCCCCAGGAAATACTGGACGCCATGATGGAAGGTATGGCTGTCGTGGGACAGGAATTCAAGGAGGAAATCCTCTTTATCCCAGAGGTCCTCTGCTGCTGCGAGGCCATGTCCGCAGGGGCAGAGGTCCTAAAGCCTTTACTAAAAGAAGGAGATGCAGTCGACCGCGGCACGGTCGTGCTGGGCAGCGTCAAGGGGGATATGCACGATATCGGAAAGAATTTAGTGCGGATGATGATGGAAGCCCGGGGACTCCATGTGATCGATATTGGGGTGGACGTACCGGAAGCCCGGTTTGTGGAGGCCGTTATGGAACACCAGGCCGATATCTGTGCCTGCTCCATCCTGCTTACCACGACCATGCCGGAAACCCCCAAGGTGGTCAGGGCTTTTGAGGATGCGGGTATTCGGGACAAGGTTAAAATCCTCATTGGCGGTGCACCCATCACCCAGGAATTTTGTGATAAAACAGGCTGCGATGCCTACGCTAAGGATGCCGGCAGTGCCGCAGAAATCGCCATTGCACTGTGTCAGGGTTAGCCCATGATTATTATTGGCGAAAAGCTCAATGGGGCGATCCCCGTTGTCAAGAAGGCTATTCTGGAACGGGACGCCGACTTCATCATCGCCCGGGCCAAGGCCCAGGCCGATGCCGGCGCCCATTATCTTGACCTTTGTGCCGGGACAGAGCCGGACCGGGAAACCGAGGATTTGAGGTGGCTGATTCGGGTGGTTCAGGATACTGTCGATATACCCCTATGTATCGACTCCCCCAGCCCCCGCTGTATTGAATCGGTTTTCCCCTTGGTCAGGCGTCCGGGAATCATTAACTCCATTTCCGGAGAGGGGGAAAAATGTGCCGTATTACTCCCCCTTTTACAGGATAATGACTGGCAGGTTATCGCCCTTACCTGCAGTGATGACCACGGGATCCCCAAGGATACCGAGACTAAAATTGCCATTACCCAGTCCTTGGTTGAGGCCGCGGCGGCCTATGGCGTCAAACCTGAGCGGATCCATATCGATCCCTGTGTACTGGCCTTGGCCACCGAGGGACAGTCCTTATTGAATTTTGAAAGGGACATTGCCGGCATTCGGCGCTGTTACCCCACCATTCATATCACTTCCGGTCTGAGTAATATCTCCTTTGGCCTTCCCAAGCGGAAGATGATCAACCGCACCTTTTTTGCCCTGGCCATGGCGGCGGGCATGGATTCTGCGGTGATGGACCCCACGGATACGGACATGCAGGAGGCCCTTTTAGTCACCACAGCCCTTTTAGGCCAGGATCGGTTCTGTAAGAACTATAGCCGGTAT
>JAQWCN010000048.1 GCA_028705955.1 Eubacteriaceae bacterium | reverse complement strand
GGCGGTTCTCCTTTCCCAGGCCGAACATGATGAAGTGGCCATGCCGATTCTCGTGACAGCAGACGACGCTTTTGCCGACGCCGTAATCTCTGAAGTATACCGCCAGATCGAGGAAGATCTCGGGCGCAAAGCCATCGCCAGGAGTTCGGTGGATCATTTTGGTTTTGCCTTTGTCTGCGACACGCTGGATGAAGCTTTCCATCTGGCCAATGCCATCGCACCGGAACACATGGAACTCGCCTTGCCTGATGCCAAAAATTATCTCGATCGGGTGCGCAACGCCGGAGCCATTTTCCTGGGGGAATACACCCCGGAACCCCTCGGCGACTATTTTGCCGGTCCCAATCATACGCTGCCCACTTCGGGAACTGCCAAATTTTCCTCTCCCCTGGGCGTCTACGATTTCACCAAACGCTCCAGTATCCTGTCCTATTCCCGGGATGCCCTGGCTCAGGCCGCAGACGAAATTGTGGCTTTTGCCGAATCGGAAGGACTGGATGCCCATGCCAAGTCCATAGAAAGAAGGTTTTCCAATGATTGATTACACACGTTCCTGTATTGCCAACCTGGAAGCTTACAAAGTCGCTCCACCAGATTATGACATCATTCTGAATGCCAACGAAAATCCCTACGATTTTCCCAAAGCCTTAAAAGAAGAATTCTGTGCCGCTATCATGGATACTGCCATGAACCGCTACCCCGATGCCAGCGCCTCAGAACTCCGTCATTTGCTGGGACAATATACTGGCATCAACGAGGATCAAATCATCTGCGGCTGTGGGTCCGACGAAATCATCGCCATGATCAATCAGTCTTTTGTCAATCCCGGGGACACCGTTATCGCCCATTCCCCCAGTTTTTCCATGTATCAAATCTGGAGCAGCATCGCCGGAGCCTCTTTTATGGCCATCCCCGATAAAAAAGATCACTATCCGGATGTGGAAGGGATCATCAATTGCGCCCGGCTTCACAATGCCAAAATCATTTATTTGTGCAACCCCAATAATCCCACCGGATATTTATTTCCCCGCCACGACATCGTTCAGATTCTGGAAGAAACCAATGCCCTGGTTATTGTGGATGAAGCCTATATGGAATTTAAAGGGGAAAGCCAGGTGGATCTCGTCAATAATTACAGCAATGTCCTGGTGCTTAAAACGTTGTCCAAGGCCTTTGGACTGGCTTCAATCCGTTGCGGTTACTGCCTGGGGCCTCAAAATCTCATCGACATGATGTACAAAGTCAAATCCCCCTATAACTTAAATACCCTTACCCAAAAAGCGGCGATCATCGCCCTGCGGCACCGCCGCAAACTGTTGGGCCGGATTAAAACCCTTAATGTCGAACGCAGGAAAGTTTACAAAGCCTTGCTGGAATTGCCGATTGAACACGTCTATCCCACTGCAGCCAATTTTATCTATTTTGAAACCGCCAAAGGGGACGCGATTGACCGGGCGATGAAGGCCAAAGGGATTCTGATTAAACATTTTGCCAACCCCCTTCCCGGCGATTTATCCGCTGTGCGCCTGACCATTGGAACCCCGGATGAAAATCATGCCGTTTTATCCGTTTTGAAAGAGGTGTTTGCATGAGCCGGCTGGTTTCCCTTTCCCGAAAAACAAATGAAACCCGGATTGAGCTGACCCTTAACCTGGACGGCTCCGGTCAGTCCCGGATTGATACCAGTGTGCCTTTTTTTGACCATATGCTCATTCTTTTTGCCTCCCACGGCCGGTTTGACCTGACCTTAAACGCGCAGGGAGACGGCGTGGACAATCACCATGTGATCGAAGATATTGGCATTCTGCTCGGTCAGGCTTTTGCCCAGGCCCTGGGAGATAAACGGGGAATCACCCGGTACGCCACCGGGTTCACCCCCATGGACGAAGCCCTGAACCGAATCGCCATCGATATCAGCGGCCGTTCATATTTGGTATGGGATGTGCCTCTGACCCGGGAATATATCGGCGCTTTTGAAACCGAGATGCTTCAGGAATTTTTTATCGCCTTTGCCCATAACAGCCGCATGACCATTCACGTGGCTTCCCTCTACGGAACCAACAACCATCATATTGTCGAGGGCATCTTCAAAGGCTTTGGCCGCACGCTCAAAACAGCCGTCGCCCTTGACCCGGCCGTAAAAGGTATTCCCAGTACGAAGGGAGTTATTGAATGAGTATCGCCATTATCGACTACGACGTGGGCAATTTAAAAAATGTTCACACCGCTCTAAAAGATGTTCAGCTGGACAGTGTCATTACCCGGGATCCCCAGGTGATGGATGACGCCAGTGCCATTATTCTCCCCGGTGTCGGTGCCTTTGCGGACGCCATGGCCAACCTGAATAAATATCATCTTCTGGAACCTCTGAAAAAGAACGTTAAAAAAGGAAAAATGCTTCTGGGGATTTGTCTGGGCATGCAAATTCTTTTTGATGAAAGCAGCGAAGACGGTCAACACCAGGGTCTGGGATTTATCCCGGGAAAAGTGACCCGCTTTGATGTGCCGGGACTGACCGTTCCTCACATGTGCTGGAACAACCTGGTTGTCAACCGGGAAGAGCCCTTCGTTTCCGGAATCACAAGTGAAGACTACGTCTATTTTGTCCATTCCTATTACGCCGTTTTGGATCATTTCGATTCCGATGTCGTGGCCTACGCCGAATACGCATTAAAGGTTCCCGCCATCGTCCGAAAAGACAATGTGATCGGCATGCAGTTTCATCCGGAAAAGAGTGCGGAAACCGGGACGCGGTTATTAAGAAATCTAAAGGAGTGCATACAATGATTATTTTACCTGCCATTGATATAAAAGATGGCCACTGTGTTCGTCTAAAACAGGGAATGAAAGAAGATGAAACCATTTATTTTAAAGACCCTGTTGCGGTGGCCCGGCAATTTGAAGCAGACGGTGCCCAGTATCTGCACATGGTGGATCTGGACGGCGCCTTTGGCGGAAAACCCAAAAATCTCGATAGCATCAAATCGGTGGTCGAAGCCCTGACTATCCCGGTGGAACTCGGCGGCGGTATCCGTACGGAAGAAATCGCCCAGATGTACATCGATATCGGAATATCCCGGATTATCATCGGCACCCAGGCCATCAAAGATTTCCATTTTATCGAACGGCTGATTGCCAAATACGACGAAAAAGTCTGTGTTTCCATTGACGCCCGGGACGGGATGGTCTGCACTGAAGGCTGGACCGAAAGCAGTGACATGGAAGCGCTGGAACTGGCCAACAAACTGGAAAAGATCGGTCTGTCGACCCTGGTCTACACCGATATTTCCAAAGACGGCATGATGAGCGGTCCCAATTTTGCCATGCTGGATGTTTTGAGCCAGAATTTACAGATGGATATCATTGCTTCCGGCGGCATCGCCATGGAAGATCATTTGGACCGCCTCGACGCCATGGGGCTTTACGGCGCGATTACCGGCAAAGCCATCTACGAAGGTGCAATTCATTTAAAAGAATATCTCTCCCGGCATTCCGGCCGCTGAAAGGACTCTGCCAATGCTAACCAAACGAATCATCCCCTGCCTGGACGTGGATCACGGCCGGGTTGTAAAGGGGAAAAAATTTAAAAACATTCAGGATGTGGCCGATCCGGTGGAACTGGGCCGCTCTTATTCTTTAAACGGTGCCGACGAACTGGTTTTCTATGATATCACCGCCAGCTACGAACAGCGGGACATCTTTTTAAACATTGTCGAAAAGGTGGCCGAAGCCATCCGGATTCCGTTTACCATCGGCGGGGGTATCAGTACCCCGGACGATTTCAGGAAAGTCCTGATGGCCGGAGCTGATAAAGTGTCTGTCAACTCCTCCGCTGTCAAAAATCCCCAGCTCATCCGAGACGCAGCCCTGCGTTTTGGCAACCAGTGCGTGGTCCTTTCCATTGATGCCAAACGCAACGACAATGCGTCCTGGGATGTGTACGTCAAAGGGGGCCGGGAAAACACCGGCATTGATGCCATCGAGTGGGCCAAAAAAGGCGAAGCCCTTGGCGCCGGTGAAATCTGCATTAATTCCATCGATACTGACGGGGTCAAGCAGGGCTACGATCTCGAACTCAATCAGATTTTATCCGAAGAACTCACCATTCCAATCATCGCTTCCGGCGGTGCCGGCAAAAAAGAGGATTTTGCTTCCGTGCTGAAAGTTGGTGCCAGCGCAGCGCTTGCCGCCTCGGTCTTTCATTACGGGGAAATACCCATTCCGGACCTCAAACGCTTTTTAAGCCACCAGAAACTGCCCATGCGGCCCGTTGATTTATAAAAAATACTGGAGTACTATGAAAATCGAACATTTAGAACAATTAACCTTTAATGACCAGGGGCTCATTCCTGCTATTCTTCAGGATTACTACACCCGGGAAATTTTAATGATGGCCTGGATGAACAAAGAATCCCTGGAAAAAACCATTGACAGCGGCGTGGCAACCTTCTTCAGCCGCAGCCGTCAAAAATTGTGGACCAAGGGCGAAACCTCCGGTCACTTTCAGCACATCGTCGCCATCGATTTCGATTGCGACGGCGATGCCCTGTTAGTCCAGGTGATCCCGGACGGCCCGGCCTGTCACACCGGCCATCAGTCCTGTTTTTACCGCAATCTGATAACCGATCCGGCAAAAGCCACCGGAAACATCACCATTCTCCACGAATTGGCCGATCAGGTCGCAGACCGGAGACAAAATCCGGTAGCCGGCTCTTATACCAACTACCTGATGAATGAAGGGGTCGATAAAATCTGTAAAAAAATTGGCGAAGAAGCATCGGAAACGATCATCGCCGCCAAAAATGATGATCCTGCCGAATTAACAGCCGAGTCATCGGATCTGATATACCATCTGGCTGTGCTGTTAAACAACCAGGGCGTAACCTTTGACGATCTGTTTACCCTGCTCACCTCCCGCCATCAGGAAAAACGGGGAACCGACTACGACGAACACGGCAAAATAAAATAAAGAAAACCGGTGCGTCCCGCTCGCAACGGTCTACTGCCAGAACCGGACGGACGGCCAGTTTTCCTTTTTAACTTGACAATTCACAGAATAAGCGTATAATAAACAACGAATTAAAGAGTCCGATAAGTGAGGCTACTTTAGGGATATGGACTGCTGCCGCACAGCAATGGAGACATTGTTCGAGGGTTTGAACAGTTGGCGTCGATGAAGGCGCCAAATAATGCAGTTACACCGCCCTACTGAGCCAAAGCTCAAGCGGCAGCAGATTTTTTTTGATTAATCAATCCGTACCGCTTGCACGCGTGCGGATTTTTTATTGGTCAAAACATTTTTCTTAAGAAAGGACAGTGATTTTTAATGGAGAACGACCATACCCCACCCCGACCCGTTTTATCAATTGTAAGGCAGCTCACTGTCCGTGACACCCCCCGTTAATGTTTCCGGTATTCATGGACAGCCCCTGCCTGTATGCGGCCACGGTATTTTTATCCCTGGCCCGAAACCAACAGGAGCTTAAACCATGAAAACCAATTATACCCTGCGCGCCCGGATCCAGGAACGCCTGGACAGCGCCGCCACACATCCCATCCGGGGTGTGCTTCAATCCTTTGACACTTCCCTTCAGGGTCTTTCCCCATCCCAGGTTGAAAACGCCCGGGAAACCTTTGGCAAAAACACTATTGCCCACGGAAAAGAAGTCCCCCTCTACAAACGGCTGATTTCTGCCTTTATCAATCCTTTTACCTGTGTGCTTCTCATTCTCGCCCTGGTCTCCATCTTTACCGATATCGTCTGGGCCGATCCCGGTGATAAAAACCCGGTCACCGTCATCATCATCACCGTGATGGTTTTGATCTCGGGCTGTTTGCGTTTTGTCCAGGAAACCCGGTCCGGCAATGCCGCTCAAAACCTTAAAGCAATGATTCGCTCCACCGCCTGCATTAAGCGGCAGGGAGCTGACAAAAAAGAAATTCCGATGGAAGCGATTGTCGTTGGGGATATTCTCTATCTGTCTGCTGGAGATATGGTTCCGGCGGATGTGCGGATGATCTGTGCCACCGACTGTTTTATCAGCCAGTCCTCCCTGACCGGGGAAAGTGAACCGGTGGAAAAAACCGGAACAACCGCAGCCCACGCTTCCGGAATGGATACCCCGTGTCTGGCCTACATGGGCAGTACCGTCATCAGCGGCAGCGCCACTGCCGTTGTGCTTGCCGTCGGCACCGAAACCCTGTTGGGTCAGGAAGCCCAGCAACTGAGCAAACCGCCGGTTCAAACCAGTTTTGAAAAAGGTGTTAACGCCGTCTCCTGGGTGCTGATCCGCTTTATGCTTGTCATGGTTCCCGTCGTGCTGTTTGTCAACGGGTTTACCAAAGGGGACTGGACCGATGCCGCCTTGTTCGCCATTTCTGTTGCCGTTGGCCTGACGCCGGAAATGCTTCCCATGATTGTCACCACCTGTCTTTCCAAAGGCGCTGTCGCCATGTCCCGGGAAAAAGTCATCATTAAAAATCTCAACGCGATCCAAAACCTGGGCTCCATTGATATTTTATGCACCGATAAAACGGGGACCCTCACCCAGGACCAGGTGGCTTTGGAATACCACCTTGATATTTCCGGCCAGTCCAACGACCGGGTGCTGCGCCACGCTTTTCTCAACAGTTATTATCAGACCGGTCTTAAAAACCTGATGGATATTGCCATTATTGACCGTACCCACTTTCTGGCCGAAGAATGCAAAGATCTAACCGGCCTTTCAAAACGGTTTGAAAAAGTCGATGAAATTCCCTTTGATTTTGAACGCCGGCGGATGAGTGTCGTCGTCAAAGACGCCAGCGGGAAAACCCAAATGATAACCAAAGGCGCCATTGAAGAAATGCTTGCCGTGTCTTCCTCAGTGGAATACAACGGCACGATCATTCCTCTGGAGGACGATATGCGCACCATTGTCCTCAATCAGGTCGATCAACTCAATGCGGATGGCATGCGGGTTTTGGGCGTTGCCCAAAAAAATAACCCTTCCCCCGTCGGTGCTTTCTGTACCGATGACGAAAAGGATATGGTGCTCATTGGGTATCTGGCTTTTTTGGATCCCCCGAAGGAAACCACGGCCAGCGCGATTAAGGCCCTCAAAACCTACGGTGTCGGGGTCAAAATTTTAACCGGGGACAACGAAAAAGTAACGGCCTGCATCTGCCGGCAAGTCGGGCTTCCCGTACACAAGATTCTGCTGGGACCGGATATTGCAGCCATGGATGACACCACCCTGGGCCGGGCTTGTGAAGCCACAACCCTCTTTGCCAAACTCTCTCCCAGTGATAAATCCCGAATTGTTTCCGCACTGCGGGATCAGGGGCATAATGTAGGGTATATGGGCGATGGCATCAACGACGCCTCCGCCATGAAAACCAGCGATGTGGGCATTTCCGTCGATACCGCTGTGGACATTGCCCGGGAATCCGCCGATGTGATCCTGCTCAAAAAAGACCTGATGGTATTGGAACGGGGCATTGTCGAAGGCCGCAAGACCTACGCCAACATGATTAAATACATTAAAATGACCGCGTCTTCCAATTTTGGCAATATGTTTTCCGTTTTGGCCGCCAGTGCCTTTCTGCCATTTTTGCCCATGGCTTCCCTGCATCTGATCCTGCTTAATATGATCTACGATATTTCCTGCACCGCCATTCCCTGGGATAATGTGGACGCGTCTTTTTTACGGACTCCCCGGCAATGGGATGCCAACTCCATCGCCCGGTTTATGCTGTGGATTGGACCGACCAGTTCCGTCTTTGATATTACCACCTACCTGCTGATGAACTTTATCCTGTGCCCGGCACTTTGCGGCGGCGCATACCAGACCCTTGGCCCCCAGGGTCAGAACCTGTTTGTTTCCCTGTTTCAAACCGGCTGGTTTATCGAATCCATGTGGAGCCAAACCCTGGTCATTCACATGATCCGAACCCCAAAGGTTCCGTTCATTCAAAGCCATGCCTCGGCGCCAGTCACCCTGCTTTCAGCCACCGGCATTGCCGTTTTAACCAGCATTCCCTTTTCCCCGCTGGGAACAGCGATTGCCCTGCATCCGCTGCCTGCCGTTTATTTTCTCTGGCTGGCTCTCATCCTCAGCGGATACATGGTGCTGGTCAATGTCGTCAAGAAATACTATATCCGCCGCTATCACGAATGGCTCTAATTTTTCGTTTTCTGCAAGCCCCTGTCTCCCAGATACCGGGTCAACTCCAGCAGTTTCCGGTTGACCTGATCACTGGCCCGGATTTCCCTGGCGTCCGGGCCTAAAATGCCGCATTCGCCACAAATATCCCCGCCGATCACCCGGTGCCTGGCCGAAATGTCTGCCAGCAAACGCTCCAATTCCCTCAGAGTCATCTCTCCTTGATCCCAATTGGTCTCTACCACAGCCTCACACAGCACATCTTTATCAACGGAAATGTACACGGGCACATCCTCCGGAAGCCATCGGTGACAATGCTTAAGCGCTTCTTGTTCCACACCGGTCACCCGGTCTTTTAACGCTGCCGGAATAAACCGTTCCTGTTCCTTTGCCAGCCCGACAATGACCACTTTTTTGAGCTTATCGAGCGTCTTCAGGGCCTGAAGCACCCAGGAGCCGCAGCTTAATAGATCTCCAAAAGCCGGCGGTTTCATATCCGAATGATGGTCCATGACAATCAGATTAAAGGGCGTTTGAATCTTTTTAATCCAAAACAGCGTCACGTAGTGGTAATTGCCATTGTCAATAAAATGCAATCCTCCCGGGGAAAGTCCCTTGAGCTTTTGCTCAATTGCTGCCACTGCCGCCTCATCGCAATACCCTTCTGTCCCCGAAAGATTCTCACAATCGATCCAGCGGATCCACTCTCTTTTGTAAAACGTCTCCTGACCGTATATTCCGGAAAAACTCATGATACTGATAATCGCCTCCGGATATTCCAACCCCATGTTTTCACCTTCTTCAATAACCTATTTTTTATAAATCCGCAATCCCTTGGGAAAATGATTTTTAATGGTCCCCTGACTGGCCTTTCCAAAACCCAGGGGAAATCCGTTCCAGGTCATGAGCGTCCATCCTTTTTCATTTTGCGCCGGAACCGGTTCTCCCTTGAGATAAGCGTAGGCTTCTTCTTCCGCCTTCATATCGTGACAGCAGCCAAACGTCTGGGGTTTCAGCGTCATGGCCAACGTGTGGGAAGGCTCAAAACGCCCCTTCTTTTGTGTGCCCAACGCCACCCCGGGCCGCAAAACCCGCAAGCCGGAGAGACGGAAAAGCTCAAGGTCCGGGGGAAGCCGGTACAAACGGTCCTGGTACCGGACAATATCCTTTTTCGACGCTGACCATCCCACCGCTTTGGAAAAATCTTCAAAATCTGCCAGCTCCCTCGCTTTTGCCGAAACAAAGCGCATGGGCTTTTTATTTTTTTGTTTTGCAGAACGGCTTTCGACCGGTGATGATGCCGTTTTTTTGAGCTTGGCCACAAAATGCCCTTCTCCCTGGACATGATTGGGCATAATTCTTAAGGTCTCCGCCACCGCCGGATTTCCTTCTTCTGTCCATGCCGGAACCCCATGGTCGGTTAACCCCGGGAGCTGCACCGGCAATGTTTGGTAGCGCCCGGTTCCGAGCAGTGCCGCCACCACCTGTTCGTTTTCTTCCGGTGCAAAGGTACAGGTGGAATACACCATTTCCCCTCCGGGTTTCAGCAATCTATCCACTGTTTCAAGGATTTTTTTCTGTCTGGCGGCACACAAAGCCACCCGTTCTTCACTCCACTCTGAAAGCGCCGCTGGTTCTTTTCGGAACATGCCTTCCCCGGAACAGGGCGCATCCACCAAAATTTTATCAAACGCGACTTCAAAGTTGTCGATCAGCCGTTCGGGAAATTCATTCAGAATGACACAATTGGTAATGCCCATCCGTTCCACGTTGGAGGCCAGAATCGCCGAACGGTTTTTAACCAGCTCGTTGGCCACCAAAAGCCCTTGACCTTGAAGTTTGCAGGCCAGCTGGGTGGTTTTTCCCCCCGGCGCCGCGCAAAGATCCAGCACCCAATCCCCCGGTTTGGGATCCAGGGCTTCCGCCGGGGTCATCGCCGTCGGTTCCTGAACGTAATACAGCCCCGCGTAATACGCCAGTTGTTTTCCCGGACGGATTTCCGGGTCGATATAAAAACCGGTTGGGCACCAGGGCACCGCTTCGGTAGCAAACGGGACCAAACGCTGCATCCCTTCGTTTCTGGTTTTCAGGGTATTGGTCCGGATGCCCTTAAAGGGCGGCCGGTCATAACTCGCGGCCAGGGCCTGCCAGTCTTTCTCCGGGAGCAGCCCCTGCATCCGGCTTTTAAATTTCTCTGGTAATTCCATCCATTATTCCTCCTGTAAAAAAAGCCGCTTTCGCGGCTTTGTGCTAACCATTTAACGAGATCCTTTTATCAGCCTCTAAATCTTAAATTCTGCATTGTATCAATGGCTGGGGCGTGCAAAAATCATCCGGCCCGCCGCGGTCTGCAAAATACTGGTGACCGTCACGGCAATGTCTTCACCGATATGGCGCCGGCCATTTTCCACGACAATCATGGTGCCGTCTTCCAGATAGGCCACCGCCTGTCCGTTTTCCTTGCCGTTTTTTACCGGAAGGACTTTCATCTCTTCCCCGGGCAATACCACCGGTTTAACCGCGTTGGCCAGCTCGTTGATATTTAAAATTTCAACGCCCCGAACCGACGCCACTTTGTTCAGATTGTAGTCATTGGTCAAAACCTTACACTTCAGATTTTTTCCCATGCGCAGCAGCCTGTCGTCCACCCCGGTCAAATCATCGTAATCTTCTTCGGAAATCCGGATCACATCGCCAAAATCTTCTTGCATTTTATTGACAATATCCAGTCCTCTCCGACCCCGGGCGCGTTTC
>JAQWCN010000232.1 GCA_028705955.1 Eubacteriaceae bacterium | reverse complement strand
GTGGGCTCGATGATCAGGAAGGATTCGCCGGTGTCCTGATGGAGTCCTCCCATGACCACCGCACACACCGACAGCATATGGCCGGCACCCAGATATTCTGGAAAAATGGGAGCCAGAGCCTTCCACACCACATCAGTGGCGTAAATCATACATTCGTAGTAGCAGGAGGTCGGTGCCGGGCGGGTACAATGAGTCACACTCTCCGCTTCTGCGATAACCCGCATGGGACGGAAGACCCCATCATTGACCTCCATGGAGGGATTGATGATGGACATGTAGGCCACCTTGACCCCGCAGCACAGGGAGCTGTAGCCCGTGTTTACCGGGCTGGCCACCTGGGGTGAGCTGCCGGTGAAATCCACCAGGAATTCATCCTCCGTGATGGTAATCTTCACCTTCAGACGTACGGGATTTCCATGACCGTCATCATCCATGAATTCTTCCATCTCCCAGGTCCCCTTGGGCATTTCCTTGAGGCGCTTCCGGGCCAGAACCTCGCCCTGATCCAACAGGCGGGCCATGGAGCTTTTTACGGTTTCCACCCCGTATTTATCGCAAAGCTCACCCACCCGTTTGTAGCCAGTCCGCAGGGAGGCAATCTGTCCCCACATATCGCCCGTGGCCACATCCGGGAACCGGGTATTGCTGCGGATGATTTGATGGAGGATGGGAGATAGTTCACCGCCGTTCACCAGCTTAAGGGCACTGAAGCACAATCCCTCCTGGAAGACCTCCGTGGAATCGGTGGTGAAGGAGCCGGGAGCCATGCCCCCCACATCCGTCCAGTGGGCCTTGTTTCCCACAAATCCGATAAGCTCGTCGCCGTAGAAGATGGGCATGACCATACCAATATCTGACAGGTGAGTCCCTCCGCCCATATAGGGATCATTGATGATATACACATCCCCGGGCTTCATACTCGCCTTGCCGTGGACAGCAATAACTTCCCCAATCATGGGGGCAATGAGTCCGATGAAGCCGCAGGCCCCATTGCCCTGGGTGAGCAGCTGCCCGTCGGCATCGGTGATTCCGCTGGCGTAGTCCAGGGTTTCGTAGATGATAGGACTCATGGAGGTCCGTGCGAAGGCGTAGAACACCTCGTTACTGATGGCGATCAGTGAGTCTTTCACAATATCCAGGGTAATGCTATCCACTGGCTTAGTCATTTTCGTCCTCCTTCATTTCAATCATCAAATTGCCGTATATGTCCACCGTCACCTGCTGATCCGGCCCCACCACAGTGGACGCCGTCGGTTCCTCAACCACGGCTGGTCCTGGGATGTTGGCACCGGCCCCTAGGGCAAAACGATCGTAAATGGCCCCTTTGATAAAACCGCCATCCTCAAAATAGATATCCCGCTCTGATTTCTTGGCGTGTTTCACATCGCCCTGCTGCTCAGCAATCTGTGGCAGCTCCAGCTTTTCCTGACGACCGTAGGCCACCAGATGGAGATTGACGATCTCTGTGGGTGTCTCCTCCAGCTTAAAGGTATAGAAGTGCTCATGGGTTTCGTGGAATTGCGCCACCAGAGCTTCCTTGTCCGTCTCACTCCAGGGCACCGGCGGTGCATCTACACTAACGGTGTGCTCCTGTCCGAGGTAACGCATATCTGCCACAAATTTCAGCAGGATATTTTCCCGGGTGACCCCTTGGGCCATGAGCCCAGCCTCAGCCTCCTCAATCAGGGGCTGCCACCAGCTGTTGAGGGTCTCCGCCGGGGTGTCATTCATCCGGCTGATCTTTGTTTGGATATAATCGTTGCGCTGATCTGCCATGAGCATTCCCCAGGCGGAGAATACCGAGGCTGCCGGTGGGATAATGACCCGGCGCACCCCAAGCTCCTTGGCCAGATAGGCGCTGTGCATGGGTCCGCCCCCCCCAAAGGCCACCATGGCGAAATCCCGGGGATCATAGCCCCGGCGTACGGAGATCAGCTTCAGGGCGTTGAGCATATTGGAGTCTGCCACCCGGATGATGCTCATGGCGGCCTCCAGTGCCGTCATGCCCAGGGGGGTCCCCACCTTGTCCTGGATGGCCTTTTCCACTGCGGCCATATCCACCCCATTGTCGAAATTGTCCGGAGACAGCCGACCGGTGAGGAGGCAGGCATCCGTGGTGGTGGGGTCACTGCTGCCGTTGCCATAGGCCACGGGGCCAGGCATGGCGCCGGCGGATTGGGGGCCAACCTTCAGGGACCCGGCATCGTCGATCCAGGCAATGGAACCCCCGCCATTGCCAATTTCCACGATATCTACCACCGGGGCCATGACGGGATACCCGGCATAGCTTTCGGTGCGCTCGATGCGGTACTCGGTACTGACTTTGAGCTGTCCCTTATCGATGAGGGAGCATTTGGCTGTCGTCCCTCCGATATCAAAGGCAATGATATTGGGCTCACCAACGGCATCCCCCACCACAGCAGCACCAAACACCCCGGCCACCGGGCCAGATTCCACCATGTTGATGGGACTTAACTTGCTCTGCTCAAAGGTGGTCGTCCCCCCGTTGCTCTTCATGATGTACTTGGGACAATCCACCCCCAAGGCCTTCAGCTCTCCCTCCAGGCGGTCCACATAGGAGGATGCTGTGGGCATGACGTAGGCGTTGAGGGCGATGGTTGAGGTGCGTTCGTA
>JAQWCN010000231.1 GCA_028705955.1 Eubacteriaceae bacterium | reverse complement strand
CTCCCAAAGGGCCGCTGCCCACAAACCATGTGGTTCAAATTCAGGGGAAGGTCAACATCAAAGGCCGGGAGGTCACTCCCCTCGATCCGAACGAGATTCAGACCGCCTGTGAAACCTTGATTCCTCACGTTCAAGCCATCGCAGTCTCCGGCATGATGAGCACCCGCAATGCCAATCAGGAACTCACCGTTAAAAGGGCCTTTCAAAAGCGTTTTGATCTGCCGGTGGTTTGCGGCCACGAACTCAGCAGCCAGCTTGGTTTTCACGACCGGACTGTAACAACAATCTTAAACGCCAGCCTCATTCCCATTATTGTCGATTTTATCGCCGCCGTTAAAAAATCTCTGGCCGCAGTGTCCATTACTGCTCCTGTTTTTATTGTTAAAGGCGACGGTAACCTGGCCAGTCTTGATTTCATCCGGGAAAAACCCATCGAAACCATTTTGTCCGGCCCCGCTGCCAGCATTATTGGCGCTTTATCCCTTGCGGGACTATCCGACGGCATCGTCGTGGATATGGGCGGGACCACCACGGACAGCGGCATCATTCAAAATAATACACTCACCCTTTCCCCGGTTGGCGCCCAGGTTGGAAAATGGCAAACCCAAATCGATTCTGCCGATTTGAATACTTTTGGCCTTGGCGGTGACACCCAAATCATTCTCGAAGGGAATCATCCTGTCCTGACAGAAAAACGGGGACTGCCCGCCTGTCGCGGTGGAAATGCCCTGACTCCCACCGATTTGCTGCATTGTTCTGGCGAGCTAAACCTTTGGGATACAACCGCTTCAAAAACACTTCTAAAAACCCGGGCCGATCAAAGTCAGACGACCCCCTCGCATTATGCCAGCACTGCGGAAACGCTTATTCTCGAAACCATCCGTGCTAAAGTTTTAGAACGCTATAACGCTCCGGAGATTCCCATTATTGCCATCGGAGCCCCGGCCAAAGCCTGGTATGAAAAAGTGCAGGCCCAAAATGCTCACCACGTGGTCATCCCTGAACATTACGAAGTTGCCAATGCTGTTGGTGCTGCCATGGCCGCCGTGGAAGAACGCGTAGATGCCCTGGTGCACCCGGATGAGGCCAATGACGGTTTTGTCGCCCATGCCGGGGGCGAAAGCTGTTTCTTCTCCGATAAACAAGCCGCTGTGGATTATGCCGTGAAACAGGCCAAGGCACTCAGCCTTGCCGCTGCCCACCGGCAGGGTGCAGACCAGGTCACCGTTCAGGTTCACTGTCAGGATATTGTTAAAAAAATCAACTGGAAAGATCATTACATTAAAACCAAAATCCGGGCCGTTGCCAAAGCGAATAACGTGCTGCTTATTGAAGATCCGGATCGTCCCGAATAACTTAAAAAACCGGAAGAGCACTGGGCTGTACAAGCCCTGCCTTTTCCGGTTTTTTTTATTTTACAGTAACCAACGTGTATTGCCGGGTCCCAATGCCAATTTTCTCCGCATGGGCCAGACAGGTTTTATATTCTGAATCCGGCGTGGTGTTTTCAAAATGATCGTGATGATCCTGAAAATCTTTTTGAGCCATGTTTTCGGTCAGCTGGGTATTGGGCAACGGGGTTTCTGCAAGACACGCGTCTGCACAGGCCTGATCCAGCGCCAAAGCATCAAAAGAAGCAAACATGCCGACATCCGGCAAAATGGCCACGTCATTTTCTGCATGGCAGTCGCAATTGGGTGAAATGTCCATTACCAGCGAAATATGAAACTCTGGTCTTCCGTTAAGCACTGCCTTTGCATATTCTGCCATCCGGCAATTGAGTTGTTTGGTCGCCGCGTCATTGGCAAAAGAAATTGCATCGAAGTTACAGGCTCCCAGGCAACGTCCGCAACCCACACAATGATTCTGATCAATGGTCATTTTTTGGCTGTCGGTATCAAAAACCAGTCCACCGTTAGCGCATTCTGCTTCGCAGCGACGGCATCCCCGGCATGCTTCCGGATCGATGGACGCCTTACCGTTGGCATGCTGTTCCTTTTTACCCGCTCTGGAACCACAACCCATGCCGATATTTTTTAAGGCTCCTCCAAATCCTGTCATTTCATGCCCCTTAAAATGAGTCAGACTGATCACAATATCCGCATCCATAACCGCTTTCCCGATTTTGGCTTCCTTCACATATTCACCGTTGACCGGAACGCTCACATCATCCGTTCCTTTAAGGCCATCTGCAATTAAAATGGGACAGCCCACAGTGAGTGGTGTAAACCCATTCTGCCAGGCACATTCCAGATGTTCCAGAGCATTCTTACGACTCCCCGGGTACAGGGTGTTGCAATCCGTTAAAAAGGGTTTTCCTCCCTGCGCTTTCACCACATCCACCACTGCTCTGGCGTAATTGGGCCGGAGAAATCCTAAATTGCCCAGTTCCCCGAAATGCATTTTAATGGCTACAAATTTACCGTCCATATCGATCCGATCAATTCCGGCTGCCTTAATCAACCGTTTTAACTTGGTCGGCCGGCCTTCTCCCAAATGCATTCTGAAATTTGTAAAATAAACGTTTGATGGCTTCATCCCATCTTCCTCACTTTCAATTTTAAAAACACTCGGTCCGCTTGTTCTTTTATTCTTTTTCCCCCAGGATGGCCAAGATTTCGTCCGCGCTTTTTCCGCTTGC
>JAQWCN010000230.1 GCA_028705955.1 Eubacteriaceae bacterium | reverse complement strand
GCCTCTACATCCCGCCTTCCTGCCATGGCAATCCGGGCATTCTGACAGAAGGGACAGTGCAAATTACAGCCAAAACTGCCCACTGACAGAATAAGGCGGCCTGGATAAAAATGGCGCAGGGGCTTTTTCTCTATGGCGTCTAAGGCTAAAGCAGTAATAACCCCAGAATTAATGGGGAGGATCTTTCCCCCTTGATTTTGCCGACCGCGACAACGGCCAACCTGTCCCTCTGCTAACTGGCAATGGTGCATACAAACCGGACATATGGTTTTCATGGTGATCCCTTCCTTTTTCTGATAATAATCCTTCAATATTTTTAATGATTATATCAGATTAGTATTAACAACACCATAATTTACCCTTTAATTGTTTTTAATTGCAAAATTTTATAGGTTTTTCATAAAAAAAGAGCCCGATGGGCTCTTTTAATGCTTCTCCGGCACATCCTTCTGGCCAAAATCCCGATTGAGGACACCGACTGCCCCAATGACCAGGACGATCCCAAGGGTACTGGTTAAAGTAATGGGCTCACCGTAGACCAGCACACCCACAATGGTCGCCACCACGGGTTCCAGACAGGCCAGAATGGCAGCCTTGCTCCCTTCCATTTTCGCCAGTCCGTAGGTGTAACAGATATAGGGCAGCACATTGGTTACCAGACCACAAAGAAGAATAAGGGCCAAGGCCAGGGGACTATTCGCCATAACCATCAGCATATGTCCAAAGTCCACAAAGGGTAAAATACCGAGGGTTCCGAAAAGAAAAGCCCAGGCGGTCACCGCAAGGGAGTTGTAACGGGCAACCCCATAATGTCCAAAAACCGTATACAGGGAATACCCCAGTCCAGAGCCCAGACCCAGCAAAATGCCTGTTAAAGTCAGGGTTCGGCCATTATCACCGATAATCCCTGTCACTAAAACACAGCCTCCAAAGGCCAGAAACAGGGCAATGCCCTTGGCTCGGGTCATGCTTTCCTTGAAGAGCACGATGGAAAACAGCATAACAAAGATGGGGGAGGTATACAGTAACACCGCCGCCACGGACATTCCCGTGATGGCGATACACTGAAGATAGCAGAGATTAAAGCACACAAAACTCAAAATCCCCATCCCCATAAAGATCCATATGTCCTTTACTTTAATGGGAATAGCCTCCCGGTCCTTAATAAAAAGCCACCCGAAGATACAAAGCGTCGTCATAATGGCCCGGACAAATATAATTTCACTATTGGTAAATCCCATGGCAGTCAGGGTATTGACAAAAACGCCGATAATCCCCCAAAAACTGGCCGCGAGAAGGACACTGAGTCCTGCTGACTTATTCATTCTTTTCCTCCTCCCCTCATCACCTACAGTCGAACAATATCTCGATGACAATCCTTGCAATGCCATATTAAACCATTAACCACCGAAATGGAATCCGCAATCCAAAGTCAAAGCATACGTGGCCTATTCGACCAAGGTGAGGGAAAGTAAGATGCCTAGGCTTGATTTTTTGAGAATTCTACTAATCATTATAACATCGGGTAGTGTTTTCTTCAAGGTTGGCATCCAGTACAACTACCGGGACGGGGTTCTCTGCACTGCCAAGCCCTGCATAATTATCCACCAGAATGTCCATGCCAAAGAGAGTGATGGTGTGAGCCCCAGGGGAAAGCGATGGCAATTTGCACTTTCCTGCCTCAGATTGCACCGTTTTTATGGGACCATCATCAACACGATATGTCATCTTGCCACTAAAGGGCTTGCCACCCCAAACAACACTCAAGTAGGCATCGTAGGGACTGGGCCGATACTGCCCCACGGTCCGAATCCTGGGCCTCCAATCCCTGGCTGACTTGGAATAATGCTTCAGGTAATGCCACAGTGCCGGTTCCAGCTCGCTGGTTTCACCCAAATCCTCTAAATCCATGAGCATGGTATAATCATCCCCCCCGATGATTTTAGCCTCGTCCAAGGCAATGACAATGACACGGGTCCTATCCTGGGGATCTAAGGGTGTCTCTTCTCCCTCTAACGTGATGGCACGAACCCTTTGACCACCTGGGGCATCCGGATCATAATCCAGGGTGAATCCCGATATTTGAGGGAAACGGCCCGCCGCTCCCTGGAGCCGCCCCGTGTAAGGGTCCTGTCCCAGAATTCGAGAAACACCATTCTCCATGGCCTTGTACAGGACCGCTGGGGTTATCCGTGCAAAATAGAGTTTATTATCAAAGGGAAGGACCCGAATGCTATTTTCCCGGGTAATATTCCCTCGGCATAGGCGGGTTCGGATTCCGCCGCCATTTTGCATGGCAATAATGGGCAGCCCCTGGTCTCCAAACCGTTTTTGAGCTGCCAGGGCCATGGCATCGGCCACAGCATCTCCGAGACTGGTTTCCGTCAGGCGGCCAACATTCACGCCCTCTACCGTTCCGCCCCAAAGGGTATGGGGCAGTTTCAGGGTCTGGTTGTCCATCACATCCTTGTAGCGATTCTCCAGGGCTGCACGGACCCGGAGGACATTCTCATCAGGATCGACCCTTCCCCGAATCTCCTGGGGACGCAGCAGGATACTGGTCATCTTCCGGGTAAGGGGATCGATGGTCAGCCTCCCCACACGGCTGGCATAGCTGCCACTTTGAACGATAAGGGTATCCC
>JAQWCN010000229.1 GCA_028705955.1 Eubacteriaceae bacterium | reverse complement strand
GAATAAATACCGACAGCAGGCTGCCATTTTTATTGGCCGCCTGCTTCTTTTTATTCCTTTTCTTTTTAAATTTAACGCTTTTCAATAATGACTTGTCCCATGAATTGAAAACGTGTTATAATAAAGACACTACATCATAGGAGTATCATCATCATGGACGAATTCAAAAATATTTTAACCTTTGTCTCCGGACAAATTAAAGAGAATCGACTGTTAAATTATGCTGCACAATTATCCTATACCGTTCTTTTAGCCTTCATTCCCCTGATTATGTTGGTTTATAATTTAGTGAACTGGTTTTTCGCAGATTTAAATGACCGGGTATTAAATACCCTTCAATCACTTTTGCCATCCTTTCTAATGCCACTGATTGAAACGGCCAGCCACAACGCCAGTGGTCCCCAAACCTCTGCCTGGGGCAATCTTGTTTTCGGGTTTCTTATCCTTTATCTTTCGGTCTCCGCGGTCCGGTCACTCATCATCACCATTACCAAGGTAATGGGGGTTCCTGAAACCCGGAATTACTTAGTGTTATGGGAAATCGGCTTTATTTATCTCTTGTTTTTCATTGCCCTCTTTTTGGTTTTCATCGCACTGTATTTATTCACCCAAAAGATCATAACCTCTGCCTTTGAATACATGAGCCTTGGAGCGCTCCTCATTCGTTATTGGCGCCTTTTTTCCCTTATTCTCATTGCCGCTTATCTGGCATTGACCCTGACTCTGCTTTATATGTATGCGCCGCCTAAACGCCTCTCTTTTCTAAATGCACTACCTGGCAGTATTTTTGTCAGCTTGGGCTGGTTGTGTGTCACCCTTTCTTATGATGGCTTTATTCAGAATTATTTTGATATTCATAGCTTAACCCTTATTTTGGAAGGTCCCTTTTCCTTCATTATTGTTATCTATTGCATCAGCCTGGTTCTAATTTTTGGCAGTGTGGTGAACCTTTATTTTGAAGATACAGGAGGAATCTCCCATGAAAAAAAACTTTAATCTGGAAGCCATCAAAGATTCCGTTCTTTATATCATTGATGATTTATATGATACCGACTTTCTAGGGGTTTGCACCCAGATGGCTTTCTATTTTTTGTTGGCCTTCTTCCCCATGGTTCTTTTTCTCATTAACTTTGTTGGTAAGATTATCGTCCACTTCGATCAGTATCTTTTTGAATTTTTAAGGGCCTATTTGCCCCAATTATCCTACGATTATGTGGTTAATCTGACTGTAATGCTAGAGAATAATATTAAAGAGAATAGCGTTCTACTCCCCATACTGACCTTTATTTTTGCCAGCATGGCCGCCCGGGCTATTATGGTCGGTATTAATCAAAGTTATGGCTGTGAAGAGCGAAGAAGCCTGCCAAAAGTCTGGCTTTTGGCCTTTGCCATCACCCTTCTTTTTGGCATCGCTTTGATTTTGATCGTGACAAGCTATGTCCTGCTCAGTGACGTAAGCACCCATCTTCTGAATGCTTTAGGCTTGGCTGTTGTCAGTGCTTTTTTAACAAAGCTGATTTCCTTTTGTTTAGCCGTATTGATTACCATTCTGGTACTCGACTGTATTTATACCTTGGCTCCCACAAAAAGAAGCTCCTTTAAAGAAAGTCTTCCGGGTGCCATTCTCGCCACGGTTGGAATGCTCATGGTTTTTCGCATTTTCGTCATCTTTGTTGACCATTCTTCCCGTTACACCATGCTCTACGGCAGCCTTGGAGGCCTTTTCGCCCTATTGGTCGCCATTTACTTTATATGCGTTATCCTAAATATTGGCAGTAAAATAAATGTTTATTGGCAGGATTATTTCAAAAATAGGGAGCGCTCTGAACAATGGTAAATATAATTGATGTAAAATGGATCATTTGATACCAAAATACAACTTTATATGGTAGAATATCTCTATTGAAGACGATATATTACTATTGTTAAACAAAATTTTACCAACATTTAACTCAAGGAGGATAGAAATGGACAGGAAAACCGCTTTACACCTCTTTCATGAAGGGAATTATTTCAAAAGCTATGATTTCTTCGGTGCACACCCCACCAAAACCGGTGTGGTCTTTCGGCTCTGGGCTCCCCATGCCCAGGCTGTATCCCTTGTGGGCAATTTTAATCATTGGGACCCTGAGAGCCATCCCATGATCCTCCTAGATGATTCCGGCGGGGTTTGGGAATTAGTGACCGATCAATTATCCATGGGGGATTTGTACAAATATTGTATCACCCGTTGTGATGGTGAACTGGCCTTTAAGGCTGACCCCTATGGCATCCATTGTGAAGTTAAGCCTAAAACTGCATCGGTTCTCTGGGACCTCAAGGGCTATACCTGGAAGGATCAGGCCTGGCTCTCTTCCCGGAAGAAAAAAGGACAGTCCCCCGGCCCCATCAATATTTATGAAATGCATCTGGGCAGCTGGCGGACCCACGAGGATGGCAGCCTGTTATCCTATGCTGAAATGGCAGAGCAATTAGTCCCCTACCTCAAGGAGCTGCACTATACCCATGTGGAATTTATGCCAGTGATGGAGCATCCCTTTGACGGCTCCTGGGGCTATCAGCTCACGGGATACTTTGCCCCCACCAGCCGCTATGGCACGCCTCAGGAATTCATGGGTTTAGTGGATGCCCTCCATCAGGCGGGA
>JAQWCN010000047.1 GCA_028705955.1 Eubacteriaceae bacterium | reverse complement strand
AAGTGAAACGGATGCGCGAACTGGAAACAAAATACTGTCATCACTAAGCAAGAACCCGAATGCAAATTTCACACAAAACATTAAAAAATGCCAGCCGTATTCCGAACGGCTGGCATTTTTTTAATTATGCTTTCGATGCAATCGCATCTTCCTGAATTTTTTTCAGGCGTTTCATCACGTCGTTGCCGCCACGGCCAAAATAGTCGTGGAGTTTCATAAACTCGCTGAAGAGTTTGTCGTACACGGCGACATTTTTAGGAATAGGGGTGTAGACCGTGTCGGTGAGGTTGGCCATCACTTTGGTGGCGTCAAAGACAGAGTCGTACCCGCCCCGTTCAGAACCGGCAGCCAGAGCGCCAAAAACAGCGGCGCCGAGAGCCGGGCCGTATTCAGATCCGCCAATGCCAATGGGACGGCCGGTAATGTCCGAAAAGATCTGCATGAGCATTGGATTTTTCTGGCAGATGCCTCCGGTGGCAAAGATCTTATCCACCTGGACGCCTGCCGCTTCAAAGTTGTCAATGATCACCCGGGTGCCAAAAGCGGTGGCTTCGATCAGG
The DNA here is from genome assembly GCA_028705955.1 of Eubacteriaceae bacterium. GTDB lineage: Bacteria > Bacillota > Clostridia > Eubacteriales > Eubacteriaceae > JAQWCN01. Next base: position 10,467 of record JAQWCN010000047.1, on the reverse strand, counting down.
GTGCGGTAAATGTCTTCGGGTTTGGTGGTCAGGCGCATCCCCAGTATCAAACCAGTCAGGTCGTTGTCGATCAGGATGGAGCGGTTGCCGTTCCACCAGTCCAGGGCGAGGAGACCGGTTTCCCCGGGGGCCAGCCTGGCGGCTTTTTCGGTCAAATACTGGTGCAGGTTCATGCCCCTTTGTTTTGCAGCGATGGCGTATTCTTCCGGGACGCAGTTTTTGACAAACCAGTCATAATGATCCCCAAGACAACTCTGGCCGGCTTCGTAACCGATAAAGCCGGGCATCATGCCGTCTTCCACCATGCCAAACACGCCGGGAACAACCTTTTCACTTTTACTGAGCAGCATTTGGCAGCCGGAGGTCCCCATGATAAAGAGCATTTGGTTTTCGGCCACTTCCTGCAGCGTTCCGGGGACACCGGAATGGGCATCGACAATGGCGGTGGAAACCGCTGTTCCCACATTGAGGCCGGTGAGTCTGGCCCCCTTTCCATCAATTGCTCCGGCCCGGGTCCCGATGGATTGAACCGGCGCTTTGAGTTTATCGGCGATCACATTTTCCAGTTTGGGGTCCAGGGCTTTAAAGAAGGCCTTGGAAGGATAGCCGTCCTGTTTGCTCCACAGGGCCTTGTAGCCGGCGGCACAGGAATTGCGTGTATCCGAGCCGGTGAGAATGCGGACAAGCCAGTCTCCGGCTTCGACGTATTCGTCCATGGCGTCGTAGAGTTTGGGATCTTCCACGGCGATTTTCCACAGCCGGGGGAAGAGGGATTCGGAAGAAGCCTTGCCGCCGTAACGGCCGAGAAAGGTTTCTCCCTGTTCTTCGGCAATGCGGGTCAGGCGGTTGGCGTAGTCCTGGGCGCCGTGGTGTTTCCAGAGCTGCACCCAGGCCAGGGGGTCGTCTTTATATTCATCTGAAAAGCACAGGGGGGTTCCCTGGGCGTCCACCGGCAACACGGTGCAGGCGGTAAAATCAATGCCCACGCCGATCACATCGTCCGGGCTGACGCCGGTTTGGGCAAGCAGATCCGGAACGATATGCGTCAGGGCGTCCAGATAATCCTGGGGATCCTGAAGGGCGTAATCCACCGGCAGTTTTTTTCCGCCGGGCAGGGCGTTTTCCATGACGGCGTGGGGATATTCGTAAACGCTGGCGCCTTTTTCCTCTCCGGTTTTAACATCCACAAGAATTGCGCGCCCGGACAGGGTTCCAAAATCCATTCCAATTGTGTAGCGGGCCATAATGTTCTCCTCTCTTTCGGCCTGGGGCCGTTTTTAAATTGAGTATGAAACGGGCTCCGGCGGGGAATCCTCCCGCCGAAGCCGTTTCATGTTGCATGGATGCGGTTGTTTTTATTTGTTGTTGTGGTCGACCGTTTTATGAATGATTTCACGCATTTGCGGCCAGGTTTCAATGTAGCGGTCCATGTAGAAGGCGTATTCTTTATGGGCTTCCGGATTGGGAATATATTTTTTATCAATACGCACCATGTTGTCGGCAGCTTCGGTAAAATCGTTGTAGATACCGACACCGACAGCAGCGATCATGCAGTCGCCGAGGCAGCCGGCGCTTTGATTTTCAACGGTGGTGTACATCGGCACGCCGATGATATCCGCATGCATCTGCATCCAGAAATCAGATTGGGCAAGTCCGCCGCAGGCATAAATTTCGTTCACCTGGTAGCCCGCTTCATTCATGCTGATAATGCAGTGGTTGGCGCCAAAGGCGACCCCTTCGTAAACAGCCCGGGCGATATGTGCAGCCGTGGTACCGATGGAAAGTCCCCAGAACATGCCCCGGGCTTTGGAATCGGAATAGGGGGCACGGTTGCCCTGGAAATAATCGATCATGACCAGGCCGTCGCAACCGATCGGAACGGTCTGGGCCTTTTCGGTGATCAGATCGTAGATATTCATGTCGCGGTTGAGGGCTTCCTGAATCCAGTCCGCGGGAACCAGATTGTTTTTGAACCAGGTGAGGATGGCCCCGGCAGCGGTCTGCCCGCCTTCAAGAAGGCTGGTGCCGTCGTACATGCAGTTCGGGTAGGTCCCGTTGACGCCCTTGACATGGAAATCTTCTTTGGACAGGCCAAGCAGACAGGACGAGGTGCCGCCGATTAAGGTCATGCCGTTGGGTTTTACCCCGCCAACCCCAAACATACAGGCGTTGCAGTCTGCGGTGCCTTCCACAACGATGGTTTTTTCGTCGAGGCCCAGAGCCTTGGCAGCTTCGGGGCTGATGGTGCCAACCTGTTCGCCGACTTTAAGAACAGCCTTGGGAAATTTATCGACCACATCGTCCAGCCCCACAGCGTTGTAGAAATCCTGGGGATACCCGCCGTTTTCGTCATCGTAGTTCCAGCGGAAAGCGGCGACAGACATGGACACGGTTTTCTTTCCCGTAAGTTTCCAGTTCAGCCAGTCTTCAAATTCCATAATGGTTTTGGTCTTCGCCCAGTTTTCGGGTTCATGTTTTTTGACCCACATGCATTTTGGCACCATGGTATCTGCCCGGCAGCCGGATTTGTAGAAACGGGTCGCATCGTATTTGTCGGCGATGGTATCGACAAAAGCGGCTTCGTCTGTGGCACGGACATCCATCCACAGGATTGGCGTCCGGACGGATTCGTCATTTTCATCCAGATAAACGAGGGTGTTGGTGGTGGCGTCGCAAGTGACGGCGACGATACTGGAAGCGTCGACACCTGCTTTTTTCAAACATTCCGGAACCGCTTTGGACAGGGCAGACCACCATTCCTTATCGTCCTGTTCCGCCCAGCCGTTTTTGGGATAGGTCGTGCCGTATTCTTCGATGGCATAAGCACGGTTTTGTCCTTTAAAATCGTACAGCGCAACCCGCACACTCCCTGTTCCTGCATCAATACCCATTAAATACTTTGACATGTTTTTCTCCTTTATCATAATATAAATTAAAAAATGGTTTTATTTTCTTTTAAAAGGCCTTGTCAATTCCTCCCGAATTGGATCTCATGGAGACCGGAAGGCCTTTTTAAAGGGTTAACTGAAGAATCGCTTAGAGATACTGCCGCATTTCTTTGAGGGAATCGTAAATGCAGGTGGGTTCGACATCCGAATCCGCAACGGTCTGCATATCCGCTTCACCCGTCAGAACGAGAAAACCCATGGCGCCGTTGTTAACGCCGGTGGCAACATCGGTGTAGAGCCGGTCGCCGACAAAGGCAATTTCTTTTTTGGCGTGACCGGTGATGGTTTCAACCATATCGACGGTTTCTTTCCAGGGTTTACCGAGGAACCGGGGCGTGACTCCGGTGGATTCGGTGATCAGGGCGCACATGGCGCCACAGTCCGGCATATACCCGTCTTCGGTGGGGCAGTTGGTATCCATGTGGGTGGCGATAAACGGAACGCCGTTTCTCACGTAGCGGCAAATCTTATCGAGTTTGTCGTAAGTGAGGGTGGTGTCAAAACTTTGAACCGCCACGTCCGGGTCATCATCGACCAGATTCAGACCCTTTTTCTTCCAGTTGTCCACCAGAACCGGGGTGCCGTTTAAATAAATTTTGGCACCGGGGTAAAAGGTGTTGAGGTATTCGGCACAGACATCCCCGGCGGTGACAATTTTGCTTTCGTCCACCGTGAGTCCCATTTTCCCGAGTTTTTCTACATAAACGGCGGGAACCCGGGAAGCGTTGTTGGTAAAGAAAATGTAATCCCGGTTGGGATCCGCATCAATCTGGCGGATAAAATCCAGGGAACCGTCGATCAGGTTATTGCCCAGGTACACGGTTCCGTCCATATCCAGAACAAAGAGTTTAACGTCTTTTAAGGCATCTTTTTTTTCTAACATGCATGTCTCCCGAAGTTATGCGTATACGCGGTTGGTAATCTTTTGTGCGATCGCATCCAGACGGCCCTTTTCCTTGGCGTATTCCATCACGGAATACCGGGGACGGACGGTGTAGCCTTTGAGCAGACTGTTGTAGAACAAATCTTTGCTGATACCGACATCCTTTGGGGAAACCGGAGCGCCAGCGGAGGCCAGCAGGGCTTCAATTTCTGTTCGTTTCGGGCAAAGTTCCCCGGTGCCTTCCGGCAGCAGGTCAGCCATTTCTTCAAAGAATTCAGCGATAATTGGTGTGGCCACGCCCACTTGCAGACCGTGGTGGATCGGGTTGACGCCCCGGGCCACATAATCCATTTCCCAGTAATGGGAGAGCATGTGTTCGGCACCGGAAGCCGGGCGGGAAATATTGATCAGCCCCATGGCCACGCCGGTCATGGTCAGCGCTTCAATCAGAGCCTGGGTGGCGTCGTCGTCCCGGGTCTTTAGCCCTGGAGCTTTGGCAAAACATTCATCCAGCGCGCGCTGGACCAGTGTGACACAGGTATCGCAGCGGTAGTCGCCTTTGACTTTAACAGCCAGATCCCAGTCCGCCAGGGCAGTGATTTTTCCCACAACATCCCCAAAGCCGGCCTGAATCAAATCCATCGGGGCTTTCTTCATGATATCCGTATCCCCGATAACCCCATAGGCCAGTTTGGCCGGGAAGGAAATTTTATACCCGTTGCACATCAGCGGAGCGCCGTCGGAAACGTAGCCGTCCATGGAAGGCGCGGTGCCGACGATGATATAAGGCACCTTGGTTCGGGAAGAGACGTATTTCACCGAGTCGTTTACAGAACCAGAACCCACCGCAATCATCAGGCTGGTATCCATATCCTGTTCCTGTAAAATGCGGCCGACCACGGATTCGTCAGGAATCAAAATATCGGTTCCCCGGTCAAACAGCAGTTCCTTTACATTAAAACCGGCATCCTTCATCAGGTTAACGGCCTGTTCCCCGGCAGCCTTATAGGTATTGTTATCAAAAACCATTAAGATCTTGCCGTCTTTAAACGGGGCAGCCATTTTGGGTAACTGGCTGATGGTTCCTTTTCCAATGGCGATATCATGAATAGTAAAATTATGATGTCTTCCGCAGGAGCAGTCGAATTCGGTTTGGGCCATGTCATTCAGTTCAAGGTTCAGGATTTCATTCATTTTTAAACGCTTCTTTCTTAATTATTTTCTGCTAATTTTTTAGCACATTCCACATCAGTAATAAGGGTGTTGATATAACGCCCGTTAATTGCCCCGCGAATCGCAGAAACTTTATCGACGCCGCCGGCCACCCCAATGGAGTGGGGGACTTTGCGCAGTTTCTTGATTTCGATGCCGATGACATTATTATCGGATCGATAGGGGGTCGTGTTGCCGGAGGCATCGTAAAACTGCATACAGATATCCCCGGCAACATTTTTGGCTTTGAGTTTTTGCATTTCATCGTTATCGTAATACCCGGTGGCCATAATGGCCGAAGTCTGGTTGGGATAACCGATGCCCACAAGGGCGACATCCAGGTTATTGCACATTTTGATAACTTTTGCGATGCTTTTTTCATTGACAAATTCAGAACGGATGGCGCGGTTGGAAACCCGGGCGGGAGCGTGCATGGGAATAAACTCGCCGTTGTAAAGCTGTGCCATGGCCTCCACCAGATAATTGGAGTGAAGCTCCATGCGCAGATGACCCATCCCGCCAATCATGGGAACAAACAAAACATTTTTGGCCGTGGCGTTTTCCATATGGTTCACAACCTGATAGAGGGTTGTCCCCATGGAGATCCCGACAACATTATCATCTTTAATAATGCGTTCCAGATAACGGCTGGCGACCCGGCCCAGATCTTCCTTCAAAATATCAGGATTCGATTTGTGATCCACAACGATAACCTCCTGGAGGTTATAAATGGTTTCGATGGTGCGTTCCAGATCGACATAATTGGTATTTTCCAGATTTTTGATGGTAATTTTGACGACGCCCTGATCTTTGGCGTTGTTGATGATTCTTGAAATGGTGGGACGGGAAAGACCGAGCTGGGTGGAAATGGTTTTTTGGTTCATATCCTGGTTGTAATACATATCGCAGATTTTAACCATCAACCGTTCATCATCGACCACCTTTTTCATGAAGTCCTCCAAGATAAAAAAATTTTTAAAAGAAATAAGTTTATTGAAACACGTTTATTATAAAAAGATTCAACTTCCTTGTCAATGCTTCTTTTACATAATTAAATGAAATTTTGTTAAAAAAGGGATTTTTACTGGATTATGTTAAAAAAGTCGCCAAATACTTTTCCTTATGGCAAAATCACAGGTGATGGAATGATGCGTTTCATGAAAATGGATTGAAAATAGTGAGATGAGCTGCTGCGTTAGAGATCCGGTGCCAGACAAAGACAGGCTGTTATGCGGTTCCATCCGCTTTTTAAAACCACCGGGGGCGCAACCGGCACATGGGAAATTAATAAAAATATCTTTAAAAGATTACAGTCAGTGAGATCAATTTATTGTATAATACAACTAAAACAAAAATGAAGCGCGTCGAAAGGGGGAAAGAAAATGAATGAGGAGATGATTTGCAAAGGGTACTGCAATGTGAGCAAAAACCAGGTGCATTTTAACCAGCTTTTGCCCCGGGACAAACATCTGCCGTTCACCGGGGAGTTTGACGCCGATATGGATTTAATTGCGGCAACGGCGGCGTCGGAACAGGGGCGGCTCACCTTTCATGACACCTTTAACCGGGAGAACCTGCTGAAACGCTTTGAAGCCGGACAGTACGATACCAATTTAACCTTTATGCACAAAACGGAGGCCGGGTCGCTCCAGTACCTTGAGATTCGTTTCAGGACCCTCATGCTTCCCGGCCAGACCGATGTTCAGGCCATGCTGACCATTTTGGATCAAAGTGAAAAAATGATGGAAAGTATGATTGTCAAACGCCTGGCGGCAACCCAGTTTGATTATATGGCCATCATCGACACGGTTTTAAAACAAATTACCATGCACAACATTAAAAGAGGGGTAGAGGATACCAATCCCCGGAAGTCAGTTGATTATGACGAAGACTGCCGTTTTGCCGTGGAGGCTGTGGTCGTTCCGGAAGACCGGCAGACCACGTTAAAAAAGATGGCCCTTCCCAATATCATTGCGCACCTGGACCAGAACGGGACTTATGCCTCGTCGTTTTCGGTGATGACACCCGAAGGGGACCGCTTCCGCAAAACCCTGCACTATTGTTATCTGGACGATACCAAACGGGATATCTTAATGAGCCGCACCGATGACACGCTCCAGTATCAGACGGAGCAGCGGCAGAAACGGGCACTGCGTCAGGCGCTGGAGCAGGCTCAAACAGCCCAGAAAGCCAAAAACGAATTTCTTTCCCGGGTCAGCCACGATATGCGCACGCCGATGAACGCCATCACCTCCTTTTCCCGGATGGCGCTGGAAGAAAACAAGGATCCGGCGATCCAACAGTATTTGGAGGATATGATTTCCTCGGGAGATTATCTGCTGAATCTGATCAACGATCTGCTGGACATTCAAAAGATGGAACACCAGAAATTGACGCTTAATCTGGAAATTGTCGATTTACACGTCTTGAGCAACAACGTGGTCGGGATGCTCACCCCTCTGATGGCAAAAAAGAAGATCCGCTTCACCACGTCTTTCAATGCCAACGGATATTCGATTCCCCGGTACTGCCGGCTGGATGCGATGCGGGTCCAGCAGATTTTTACCAATCTTTTATCCAATGCCCAGAAATTCACAGAACCCGGCGGGGCGATCGCCTTTGACATCACCGTGCTGAACTATTGTAAAGGGACGGCCAGAATGGCTTTTGTCATACAGGATAATGGCATTGGGATGGGCGAAAGCTTTCAGAAAAAAATGTTTACCCCCTTTGCCCAGGAAAATTCAGAGCCGAACAGCGCGTACGAAGGAACGGGGCTGGGGCTGCCGATTGTCAAAAAAATTGTGGACGTATTGGGCGGAACCATTGCCTGTGCGTCCAAACGGGGAGTGGGCACCCGGATGCGGGTGGAGCTGCCCCTGGAAATGCATACCGCTGGAGAGACGGCAAAACAGCCGGAAACGGTGAATGAAGAAGCTCTTCGGGGAAGGCACATCCTGCTTTGCGAAGATCATCCGATGAATGTAAAAATCATTGAAAAACTCGTGGCCAAAAAGGAGATGCGCCTGACCGTCGCCCAAAACGGCAGAGACGGGGTGGAGGCTTTTATGCAGGCGCCGCCGGGGACCTTTGATCTGATCTTAATGGACATTCGGATGCCGGTGATGGACGGCCTGAAGGCAACGCGTAAAATCCGGGCCTGTGGCCGCCCCGATGCCAAAAAAATTGCAATCATTGCGATGACGGCCAACGCCCTGCCTGATGACATCAGCCAGTCCAGAGCAGCGGGGATGAACGCCCATTTATCCAAGCCGGTGGATCCTGATGCAATGTACCGGGTTCTGGCCCGGGCGCTGCAGGGATAACCGCCCCCGGGGAGCACACAACCCTCTGCACCCGGGACACGGTGGAGACGCTTCAGGCGGGGGACGTGGTTTTCAGCCTGATCTCGGGGACGGCGGCCATCTCCGGCCCAAAACATCAGGGCTTTTTTCTTTCCCATAATTATATCCGCCTGATTCCGGGGGAAGCGCTGGACCCCGGCTGGCTGGTTTACCTGCTTAACGAAAATGGCGGGATAAAAAAACAATTTGCCATCGGCCTTCAGGGTTCCCGGGTGATCAAATACACAGTCCGCCAGCTAAAAAGACTGAATCTGCCGCCCCTGCCGCCCCGTACCCGGCAGCAGGCCATCGGCGCCGTCTCTCTCAAACAATTGCGGCTGGAAGCCCTGAAAGTCCGGGCGGCCCGCCGCCAAACCCCAATGCGCCTTCATCAGTTAAAGGAGATTATGCAGTGAACGAACAACAATTTGAAAATGAACTCATCGCCTATATCGAAAAGGTCGCCGGCACCAAACAGTGGACCTACAAGCCGGAGATCAAAACCACCGAAGCCCTGTGGCAGAATTTTAAGGCGGTGCTGGAAAGCCACAACCCGGGAACCCTGGATCATCCCCTGAGTGTCGTCGAATTCGCCCAGGTCAAAAAGATTATCTCAGAGTTAAACACCCCTTATAAAGCCGGGCAGTTTCTCTACGGCTTAAACGGCGTCTCCCAAATCGAAATCGACCTCGATGACGGCCGCCACGTCTTTCTCACCGTTTTCGACCAAAAACAGGTCGGGGCCGGGGACACGGTTTATCAGATCGTCAACCAGATCGCGCGGCCCGCTGTGATCACCGGCAAGCAAAACCGCCGCTTCGACACCACGTTGCTCATCAACGGCTTGCCCATCATCCAGATCGAGGAAAAATGCGACACCCACGACGTGGGGGAAGCCCTTAACCAAATGCAGCAGTACGCCGACGAAAACCAGTACCGGGATATTTTTTCCACCCTTCAGATTCTCGTGGCCATCACGCCCCACAATGTCAAATACATGGCGAACACCACCGCCGATAAATTTAACAAAGACTTTGCTTTCAACTGGCAGCGCCGGGAAGACAACGGCATCGTCCGGAACTGGAAAGAATTTGCCGACGCCATGCTCAACATCCCCATGGCCCACCAGATGGCCACGGGCTACATGATCCTCGACGGCACCAAAAACCATCAGATGCTCAAAGTGATGCGGCCCTACCAGGTCTACGCCACCCAGAACGTCATCGAAGGCATCAAGCATTTCGATTTTGAAGCCGGCAGCAAAAAAATCGGCTACGTTTGGCACACCACCGGCTCCGGCAAAACCATCACCAGTTTTAAAACCGCCTGGCTGGCCAGCCGCATGCCCAAAGTGGACAAGGTGGTCTTTGTGGTGGACCGCATCGCCTTAACCAACCAGACCAGCGAAAACTACAAGGCCTACGACCCCGACGGCGACGTCGAGGGCGGCGCCAAAAGCGGCAGTGTGGAAAGCACCCGGAACACCAGCGATCTCCGGCGCAAGCTCAAAAGCCGGGACAACAACATCATCGTCACCTCGGTTCAAAAGCTCGACACCCTGGTCAAGCGCAAATCCTTTAAGGCCCCGGATAAAAACATTGTCTTTATCGTGGACGAAGCCCACCGCAGCACCGGCGGGGACAGCTTTGCCGCCATCCAGAAAGCCTTCGCCCGTTCCGCCTGGGTGGGCTACACCGGCACTCCCATGTTCGACGACACCACCAAAGGCCTGCGCACCGAGGATATCTTTGGGCCGCTGCTCCATGCCTACACCATCCGGGAAGCCATCGCCGACCACAACGTTTTGGGCTTTAAGGTGGATTTTGAAACCACCATCGACGACAAAGCGATGAAAGAAGACTACCTGCCGGCCTTTTACCGGGAACACAACCCCAAATGGACAGACGCCGACATCAAAAAAAAGATTGAACACCTGACCGACGAAGACATCGACGACGCCATCAGCCCCAGTTTTTACGACGAAAACCCCGAACACGTCCGCCTGGTGGTGGCAGATATTTTTAAAAACTGGAAAAACCGCTCCTGCGAAGGCAAATACAACGCCCTGTTCACCACCCAC
>JAQWCN010000046.1 GCA_028705955.1 Eubacteriaceae bacterium | reverse complement strand
CCTCTACACCGCCATCAAGGCCGCAAAAGATGTCCCCGTTATTTTTCTGACGGCCTCGGATGATGAGGCCAGCGTAGTGACTGGACTGAACATGGGTGCCGATGACTACATCACGAAGCCCTTCCGCCCCCGGGAGCTCATCGCCCGGATCCGGGGAGCCCTGCGCAAAAGCGGACAGACCCCCGGAACCTTTAAAATCGGCAGCCTTCAGGTGGATACAGCAAGGGGGACCGTTCAGCGGGATGGCCAGGAGGTTTTCCTTTCAGCCCTGGAATACCGCCTGTTACTGGTCTTTATCAATGCTCCCACCAGCATCATCACCCGGGACCGACTCTTAGACGAAGTGTGGGATGCCGCCGGAGAATTTGTCAACGATAATACCCTTACCGTCTATATTAAGCGGCTCCGGGAAAAGATTGAGGATAACCCAAGGGAGCCACAAATTATCGTCACCCTTCGGGGCATGGGGTATCGACTGGGGAACGGCCATGCTTCGAAATAAAGAAATTCGACGCTTCACCCTGGTCTTCGCCGCCATCACTGCCGGGGCCCTGGGGGCTGGCTTTGCCATTAATCCCTCGGCCGGCCTGGTCATCCTGGCCTTTGCCATCGCCCTGGGGGGTGCTTTTGGATGCTTTACCCGTACCCGATACCGCCGCCTGGCAGCGTTAGCCGACCAGATTGACGAGGTCCTCCATTACGATGACGCCCTGGTGCTCACTGAAATGGAGGAGGGGGAGTTATCGATCCTAAAATGCGAAATTGCCAAAATGACCCAACGCATCCAGGAGCAAAATATGGCGCTCAAAAAAGAAAAGGCCCATTTGGCCCAATCCCTTGCGGATATCGCCCATCAGCTCCGCACACCACTCACCTCTGCTAACCTGATCCTCTCTCTTCTGAAGCAGGATCCCGAATCGCCCCAGAGGCGGACTCTGCTGCGGGAAAGCGAGGCCCTTTTCGCCCAAATGGATTGGCTGATTACCAGCCTCCTTAAGCTCTCCCGGTTAGATGCCGGCATCGTCTCCTTTCAAAGTGTATCCATTGACCTCCCAGGCCTGATCCATACCGCCCTTACCCCCCTCCGTATTCCCATGGAACTCCACGACATTACCCTGAAACTCCATCTTCCCCAGGGGGCCCAGCTCCTAGGAGATGCTGCCTGGTTGTCTGAGGCCCTGGGGAATCTTCTTAAAAATGGCATGAACAGTGCGGGTGATCACGGCACCCTGACCATTACTGGTGAGGATACCCCATTATTTACCACCATCACCATCCATGACAGCGGTCCCGGATTTAAACCAGGAGAAATCCCCCATTTATTCGACCGCTTTTACCAGGGGGAAGCTGAAAACCCCACCGGTTATGGAATCGGACTGGCCCTCTGCCACAGCATCATCACCCGCCAGGGTGGGCGGATCATTGCTAAAAACCATCCCCAGGGCGGTGCTCTCTTTATCCTCCATTTCCCCAAACCCACCATCCCTTAAGTGACGAATCTCTCACCACATAGTCACCATAGTGTCAGTCCACTCCGTTATAATGGGGGCAACACATAAAGGAGACCATCAATTATGGCATTTTTATCAATCGACAATCTTTGTAAGACCTACGGCACGGCGGAAAACCCCATAACCGCCTTGGACCACGTTTCCCTCACCCTTGAAAAAGGGGAATTCACCGCTATCATCGGGTCCTCGGGTTCCGGAAAATCCACCCTGCTCCACGCCATTGCCGGGGTAGATCCCCCCACCAGCGGCAAAATCCTTCTCAATGGACAGGATGTCTACGCTGCCAATAACGAGGCCCTGGCCATTTTCCGCAGACGACAGGTGGGGCTGATTTACCAATTTCACAACCTGATTCCAACATTAACCGTGGTGGAAAACATCACTCTGCCCATCCTGATGGATAAACGGCCGGTGAATGAAAAGCGCCTTGCCGACCTACTGACGCTTCTGGGGCTCACTGACCGAAAAAACCATTTACCCAATCAGCTTTCCGGTGGTCAGCAACAGCGGGTCGCCATTGGCCGGGCCCTGATGAATGCTCCAGCGGTCATGCTGGCTGATGAGCCCACGGGGAGTCTGGACAGCCAAAACGGACAGGAAATCATCCGCCTTCTCAAGGAAAGCCACAAGCGCTACCATCAAACCCTCATCATCGTTACCCACGACGAAAACATTGCCCTCCAGGCTGATCGGGTGATTACCATCTCCGATGGCAAGGTGGTCCGGGACGAAGGGCTGGTGAAACCCTCATGACCATTTTTAACCGCATTGCCCTCCAGGGGCTTAAAAAAAACCGAACCCAAACCCTGGTCACCATTATTGGGGTGATTCTATCCGCCGCCATGATCACTGCGGTGGTCACCTTTGGCACCTCCCTTCTCCATTTTTTAGTCCAGAGCTCCATGGCAAAATACGGGGACTGGCAGGTCGCCTTCTTCAATGTCGATCCTGCCTTTATCCAGGCCCAAGCCGAGGATCCGGCAGTATCCAGTATCGCTTCCTTTGAGGATATGGGGTATGCCTCCCTCGATGATGTCAAAACCCCGGAAAAGCCCTATCTTTTTATCGCAGGCTTTGGGGAGAATGCCCGGGAGACCTTGCCCATCAGCCTGATCTCCGGCCGCCTGCCTGAAAATAGCGCGGAGGTCCTCATCCCCTCCCATCTGGCCCTTAAGGGCGGCATTAAGCTTGCCCTTGGGGAGACTCTATCCCTCACGCTGGGCACCCGAAATGCCGGGGGACAGACCCTTAGCCAACACACCCCCTATACGGTTGGGGAAACCCTTACCCCCCGGGAAGAAAAGGCCTATACCATCGTGGGAACCTATGAGCGCCCTGGATTTGAAGAGCAGTCTGCCCCGGGCTACACGGCCATTACCCAGACCGATTCCACCAACACCGCCATCCCGTCAACCCTCTTTGTCACCTTAAAAAATCCCCGAGATCTCCACACCTATCTCAGTGGGCTCCCGGAGACGACGCCCCATTACCTTAATGAGGATGTCCTCCGTTTTATGGGACTTTCCGATAATGGTCTTTTCAATACCCTGCTGTATACTACCGGGGGTATTCTCATTGCCATTATCACGGTTGGCTCTATTTTTCTGATCTATAATGCCTTTAATATCGCCTTAAATGAGCGGACCCATCAATTCGGTATCCTGTTATCCGTGGGCGCCACCGAAAGACAACTGCAGCACGCTGTTATTTTTGAGGGGTTGTGCATCGGAGGGATGGGCATCCCCCTGGGAATCCTCACAGGAATCGGCAGTATTGCCCTCCTGCTTCCAGTCGTGGCTAAAAATTTCAGTACCATCACCACCAGCAGCACCCCCTTAACCCTGTGGGTATCCCTCCCGGCCCTTGGGGTCGCTGCCGCCGTCAGCCTCATCACTATTTTAGTTTCAGCCTATCTTCCTGCCAGAAGGGCGGCTCATATCCCGGTGATGGACTGTATCCGCCAAACCGATACCATTAAAATCCATGACTCGGCCGTTAAAACCAATCCCCATACCCAGCACCTTCTGGGCCTGGAGGGAACCCTGGCTTTGAAAAATTTTAAGCGCAATAAAAAACGCTATCGCAGCGTGGTGCTCTCACTGACCCTAAGCGTTGTTCTTTTTATGGCTGGAAGTGCCTTTGGAACCACCCTGAAACAGCTTGCAAAAGCCTACACAGTGGAGATGGACGGGGACATTATCTTCTCCGCTGAGGAGATGGGGGAGGATCGCTTTCTAAAGATTAGCGATACCCTTAAAACTGCCAGCGGGGTTTATCGAAGTGCCCTTCAAGCCGATGCCACCTACCCTGGCATCACCTCAAATTTACCCGCCGATTTTGTCAGTGCCTATCGGGCTGCCGAAGGGGACCCCAGCACGGGAGATGCCCTGGCCCTTCCCATTGATGTCCAGTTCGTCTCCGATGAAATTTACACGGACTTTATTAAGAGCCAGGGGCTTCCCCTCTCAGAGTATACTGGCCCGGGGGCAAAGGTGCTGGCCCTTGCCGTCAACAGCCAGGAGCACCGCACCTATTTTACAGGGAGCACCATGACCTTCACCCTGGTCTCTGACTCTGGGGGTACCCAGCAGACCATTGGTGCCACTTTTGTGGATTCCTATCCCTTGGATCCCCTGGCCCAGGCCCCCTCCAAAGCTCAGCCGGTTTATACCTTCATGATGGTCGTTCCCTACCAGCTTAAGGCTCAGTTTGACACCCTGGGCATTCCGGCCCAATATGGCCTGACCCTCTGGTCTGAAACACCGGCCGCGTCCATGGTTCAAATCCAGTCCATGATTAATGAAGCCGGACTCACCACGGAGTACTCCTTGGTCAATTTATCCACCACCGTGGATCTCTTTCGCAATGCAATCTTTGTGGTCGATGTTTTTACCGGCGTTTTCCTTGTTATGATCTCCCTTATTGCCATTGCCAATGTGTTTAATACCATCTCCACCAATATCCGACTGCGGCGGCGGGAGCTGGCGATGCTTCGTTCTGTGGGGATGTCCGAAGGGGATTTCAACCGAATGATGGCCTTTGAATGCCTCTTTTATGGCTTGCGCACCCTTTTGTTTGGTGTCCCCATCTCCGGGCTGCTGGCCTGGCTGATCCACCAGGGCCTGATGGCCCAGGAAAAGCTTGATGGAATCGCCTTTGTCTTTCCCTGGGGCAGTCTGGCCATCAGTACCCTCGGCGTCTTTGCCATCGTACTGACCACCATGGTCTACGCCACCCATAAAATAAAAAAAGAAAATATTATCGATGCCCTTCGGGATGAATTAACCTGATGGTGCAGGTGCTTATTTCTCCTTCACACGCTTTCCTGTCATCTGCTCAATTTCCAGGGCAATAAGCCCCACCCGGTGGATATCCCGGGCAATTTCCATCTCAACCTCTTCGGTGGTGGGATAATATTTTAAGGCAAGCTGCCGAACTTTTTCCTCAATAACCGCTGGGTCATCCACCAGGGTGGCCTGGCCCATAACAATGACACTTCCAATATGCCAGGCCCAATCATCCCCTTCTTTAAAGCCTTTATCCCAGGTGGTAAAGCAGACCTTGCTGCAGTTTTTGATAGCATCCAGCTTATGGCCCGTTCTGGCACAGTGGAAGTAAATCCGATTTTCTGCCTTATCGTAATAAAAATTCATGGGAATCCCATAGGGATAGCCATTATCTCCCATAACCGACAGAACCCCCCGGGGTTCTGTCCTTAAAATTTCTTGACACTCTGGCTTGGATAGCGCTTGTTTGAAGCGCCGCATTGTTCGTGACATCATTTTCCTCCATTTGGCGTCTTTTAAGTCCTCTGGTCCAACATTTTTTCAAAAGCATCCTGGGTCATCGGTTTGGCATAAAGATATCCCTGCAAATAATCGCAATTTTTTTGGCGCAAAAAATCAGCCTGTCCTTGTTTCTCGACCCCTTCTGCCACCACTTTGGCCCCGATGCTGTGGGCCATTTGGATGATTGACGCAATAATTTCTTCTGCCTTCTGGCTTTCTCCAATCCGCCGTATAAAGTAAAAATCTAATTTAATGATGTCCTGTTCAAAATCAAGGAGGGTGGCAAAGGACGCATACTCTGTACCAAAGTCATCAATGGCAACCGAAACGCCACGAAGCTGTAACACCCGCAATCTTGCCAGATTAGCCTCTGTCAGGCTGGAAAGAGCCGTCTCTGTAATCTCCAATCCAAGGCTTCCCGATGGTATACCACTCCTTTCCAAAATCTGACCGATTTGATCCAATATATGATCATCATAAAAATCCATTCGGGAGAGATTAATGGACACCGGCAACAGCACCTTTCCCTGTTTCTGACGCTTTGCCAACCAGGCACTCACACCATGGGCAACAAAAAGATCTAAAGCAGTAATGTACCCACTGCGCTCAAGGACTGGAATAAAGCTTCCGGGAAAGAGCAGGCCTCGCTCCGGGTGTGTCCATCGGACCAGGGCCTCTGCAGAAACAAATTGGTCCGTCCGTGCATCCACAATGGGCTGATAATAAATCACAATTTCCTTCCGGGCAATGGCCCTTTGAATCCCACTGACAATCTCTTGTTCTTCAAGGTATCCATTCTCCATAACAGGGCGATAAACCGCATAGGGCTGGGTGTAGCCATCCTCAATAAATCCCTTAGCCAGCTTCGCCCGATCACACATCTGTGCCACACTCAAGGAATCCTCCTGTACAAGATAAACACCAACGTGTAGATTAAGGCAAAGTAAACCATCCGGACTGTCCCATGCCTGCTGACAAAAGCTGGTCAATAAAGAATAATTTAAAGCCTGCTGACGCACCAAACAGACAAAATGGTCGGATTCCATCCGGCCAATCACCAGTGGATCTATCGCTGATTCTGCCAGGGCCCGGGCAACCTGGATTAGCACATCATCACCGACTTCTTCATCAAAGCGCAGATTAATTATTTTAAAGCCTTTAATATTAAAGGATAAAATAGCATAGCCCCCTTGAGCACCACCGTTGTCCAGAATCCGGGCAGTCTCTTCTAAAAACCCCAAGCGGTTATATACTCCCGTTATTCTATCATAAGTCATCCATTGGCGATAGGACCTGCGCATCCATCCTTGTCGTAGCAAAATGATCACAGCTATCGTCAGTACCGTCAACACGAACGGAATCATCGCGATCCCCCTTTTCCATTCTCTTCCATAATATCTATTTTAATTATATTTTATTTTGATTATATATGAATTATTTAGATAGGTCAAAGGAAATCACTATTGAAATCAGATATATTTTTATTTTTATATAGTAGAATTGTTTATAAGGATGGTGTCTTAAAATGGATCAGAATCGCTTTATCAAGAGGCTCATTGAGCTACGAATCGACAAGGGTGTCTCTGCCCGGGATATGAGTTTATCCCTTGGCCAAAGTGCCGGTTATATCAACAATATCGAGAACGGGGTCAGTTATCCTTCCATGGCCGTTTTTTTCTACATTTGCGACTTCTTTGGAATTACGCCCAAAGAGTTTTTTGATATGGATTCCCATCATCCCATCGAAGAACGCACCTTATTAAGCACCATTAAAAGCCTAAATTATCGCCAAATCGAGCATTTGACGGCCATCGCTGAGGATTTAGGAAAAACACACGAACACTGACACTGGGATTAAATCATTAACATCCGCATCCATTCCTTTGCCGCCCCGGACATTTCTTCACCCTTTATTGTGCAACGCAAAAAAATACGTTGCACAATGCAACGCAAGTTGCAACGTATTTTTGCGATGTATTCTTGTGGATTTTGGACGGATTTGTGATAGGATAAGGTTAAAAAATTCGATGGAGATGCAATATGGATTTTAAAGAGATCAAGCGCTTATACATCCGTGAAAGACAAAATCAAAAGAACGCGATCGTTGACTGGTTATTGTCTGAAGGGTTTAACATTTTAACCATGAGTGGCAAGATTTCAATTTCACCACATTTAACAGGGTCCGGGAAAACAACTTACACTTCAGATTCCAGAATAAAATCCTATGATTTATCCAACTGGAAATGGATATCAGCAAGAAATGGCGAAAGAGAATATTTAATATCTTTGCAAGCTTTCGACATTGACCCTAAAACGCGGGATCGGCATGTATTAATGGACCGCATTGGAATTTATATCTATCCAAGGGGCAAATACAATCCAGAAGACTGCGTTGAAAAAATGATAAACACAGATATCGATTTGCCGATGGATCAAGAAAAATTTGTTCTATTGAGAAAATTACTAATGTGCGTGGACCAAGTGCCTTGGCGCGGTCATCAATCGAGCGCTCAGCCTGTCGACAAACCCAGGGAGGGGAGCTGATAAAAATACGAGAACCCTGGCGCCCCTGCGGGCTGGCGTTTTCGATTTCTATCACATTAAGAAAGCAAACCCACCTGCAACCTTATCAAAACCGAAGGTTTTGCGTACTGACGAATGAGCGGTTTCGCTTCATTCGTCAGCGCCTGGGGTCCGGGGTGAATCTTTTTTATCCGCTCCCTGACCGCGTTAAGGCACTTTGTCTACGCTCTTAGAGCGGTCATCAATCGACCGCTCTTTTATTGTATTATTTCTAGCTGCCAACGTGCTCAGCCACACAGGCTTCCCGGGGAATATACCGCCCGCAGTCCTCTTGGATGACCACCCCATTTTCGACAACCACCTGGCCCCGGAGCACAACGGTGTCCGCCCGGCCAACGGTGGCCATGCCTTCGTAGGGGTTATAGTCCACATTCATGTAGAGATCGGCGTAATGGATGGTTCCTTGGGCTTCGGGGTCCCAGATTACTACATCCGCATCGCTGCCCGGAGCAATGACACCCTTGCGGGGGTACATCCCAAAGATCCGGGCGGGATTTTCAGACAGCTGGGCCGCCATCTGCCCGGGGGTCATCCGGCCAGTGGCCACCCCCAGGGTGTACATGAGCAGGGGACGGGTTTCCACGCCGGGCATCCCGTTGGGAATCTGGCTAAAATCGTCCTTTCCCTCATCCTTGCCGCCCACCATGTTAAAGCTGCAATGATCGCTGCCAATGGTATCCACCACATTCCCGGTAATGGCCTGCCACAGGGCAGCCTGGTCGGCTTTCTTCCGGGCTGGGGGAGCAAAGACGTATTTCGCCGATTCAAAATCATCCGTGTAACAGCTGTCATCCAGGGCCAGATACTGGGGACAGGTCTCAATGAGCACCTGCTGGCCCCGTTTTCGGGCCGCCAGACAATGGCTCAAGCCCCGGGCGGTGCTTAAGTGAACCACATAAGCCGGGGTTCCGGCTGCCTCAGCAATGGCCAGATATCGATCCACGGCTTCAGCTTCTACAAAACCCGGACGGGAGAGGGGATGGGCCGCCGGGGTAAGATGTCCCAACTCCCGCTGCTCCGCAGTCAGGGCTTCGACCAAGTCCCCATTTTCGCAATGCATACAGCTGAGGCCTCCCATGGCATCGATGGCTTCCAACGCTTCGAAAATGCTGCGGTCGTCACAGCGCAGGGAGGGGTAGGCCATGTAGAATTTAAAGGAGGAGACCCCCCGGGCCCGCATATCCATCAGCTCCCGTCTTGTGGTGTCATTCCAGTCTGAAATGGCCATGTGGAAGCCATAGTCGCAGCTGCACACCCCTTCGCTCATGGCGAACCAATGGTCCAGACCCTCCTCCAGGGTTTCCCCCCGCTCCTGGGTGGCAAAATCTAAAATCGTGGTGGTCCCTCCGGCGATGGCACCCAGGGTCCCGCTTTTAAAATCATCGGCGGTATGGCAGGTGCCGGTGGTGAGATCCAAATGGGTATGGGGGTCAATGAAGCCCGGGAACACCAGCTTGCCGGCGGCATCGATGACCTCGGCCTCCCCGGGATCGAGATTCGGTGCCACTTCTACAATTTTTTCATCCTCAATGAGGATATCGCATTTTTCCACGAACCGGGGGGAGACCACCTGTCCATTTTTTATGATGATACGTTTCATGGGTTGCCTTTCTTAAATGAATAAGGGAATACACGGGGGGTGCGGCACGGCTGTCTTTCCCCCAACCACAGCAACCCCTCCGGCAAGGGAGAGGTCGTTGTGGTTCTATTTTGACAATTTAAATCAGGTAATTGTAATGATTGACGACGGCTTTTAGGATATCGTTAATGCCAGCGGGAATACTTGGATCACCAATGGTGGTCTTAAGCACTTCGCCATCCAAGCGAAGGGTTACCTGGTTGCCGGTTCCCAGGAGGAACCCACTGTTGGTACTGTTATCCAGGTCGTCCTGGGTATGGAACAGGGTGAACTTATCCTTGTAGGGCGCACTGTCATAGGGACAGAACATCATGCAGTTGCCGCATTCATTACACATGCGGTCCACATGGATAATCTGACGCATTTTGTGGTGGGGTACCGTGATGGCAAGGTTCGCCCGGTTGGGGCAAACATCCATACAGGATTCACACACGGCAGAGCATTCCAGGCAACGCACATCTTCCTGATCCGGCGTGGTGGGTTCTGCCAGGATACCCCGTTTTTCCAGGGCTTCATCGTAGTCCACATCCATTTCAACGGTATCATTATCCACAATGCCTTCAAGGCCCAGGATATGGTTCACCGCTTTACGGGCATCGGCAATGGCCCGTACCACCGTGTCTGCACCGAGCTGGGCATCTCCGGCAATAAAGATATTATCCCGGGACATCAGGGTTTCGCTGTTGACATCTACCCGACCCCGGGTGGTAAGCGCCAGATTGTTCTTTTCGAACCAAGCGGCATCAATCTTCGCCCCAACAGAGGCGATTACCGTTGTCGCAGGGATTTCCATGGTCCCATCCGTGGGTTCCGGCCGACGGCGGCCGCTTTCGTCCGGAGCGCCCAGCTGCATTTCCCGACAGGTCAGGGTGGTGCCATTGTAGGCTTCGGGTGAGAGGAGCTCGTAGAAACGCACCCCATCCTCTAAAGCCAGGGCCAGCTCTTCTTCATCCGCAGGCATTTCCATGACGGTTCGACGGTACACCAGGTGAACACGTTCGACACCATCCACACGGGTAGCGACCCGGGCGGCATCCATGGCGGTATTCCCACCACCAATGACAACAACGTCGCTGCCTAAGTCCAGGGTTTCCGGTGCTTTGTTGAAATCCTCCAGGAACTCCAGGACATTGATGGCCTGGGTGCCTTTCAGGCTATAGGGACTGGGTGCCCAGGCCCCGGTGGCGACGATGATATACTTGAATCCCTCGGCCTTTAAAGCTTCCACATCCTCAATGTCTCTTCCGGTCACAACGGTGACCCCCAGGGCTTCCATTAAGGCGATGTCATGATCGATGGTTTCGCTGTCGATCCGGAAATCCGGGATGACATGGTTGACAATCCCCCCCAGGGAATCCTTGCGCTCAAAGATGGTGGCATCCACCCCGGCACGGGCCAGGAAGGTGGCTGCGGAAATCCCGGCAGGACCCCCACCGATAATGGCGACCTTTGCTGCAGTGGCAGCAGGCACGGCCTGGATATCCTTTAACAGGGCATCAAAGCCCAGCTCAGCAGCATCCAGCTTCACGTCCC
>JAQWCN010000003.1 GCA_028705955.1 Eubacteriaceae bacterium | reverse complement strand
CAATGCGCAAACACGTTATCGAAAGTGATTTTGAAGAAAATCCATCCATGCAATACGCAGCCATCCGGAATATTTTCCTGCGGAAGGGCAAGAAGATGGAAATTTTGGCCAACTATGAACCCAGCCTGCATTCCATGTCAGAATGGTGGAAGCAACTCTTTGGGGAAAGCGAAGGAAAAGATCAAAAGGGACTGTTCCCGGCATCTTATGATCTTTCCACCGATCTCCACTCCCTGGGTCAGTTTGTACAGGATGGTTCCCGGATCATGTTTGAAACGGTATTAAACGTCGAAACACCCATGTCCACAGTGACCATTAAAGAGGAAGAAAAAGATTTGGATGGCTTGAATTACCTGGCAGGGAAAGATATGAATTTTGTCAATCAAAATGCCATGATGGGAACCGTGTTGGCACACACGGACGGCAATACCCCCAATCTGATGATCAAAATTCCGGCGCTGGACGAACATTCGCTGGGCGAATTATTCTACTTCTTTGAATTTACCTGTGGGTTAAGTGGTTATCTATTGGGCGTGAATCCTTTTAATCAACCAGGAGTTGAAGCGTATAAGCACAATATGTTTGCACTCCTCGGGAAACCCGGATTTGAAAAAGAACGGGAAGCATTGCTCAAACGGCTTTAAACCAAAAACATCACAAATAAAAAACCAGAACCGCTTTAACCGGGCGGTTCTGGTTTTTTATATTTTTTGGATTTAATAATTTTGCTGGGTTTCGGTTGAGGTTCCGTTGCTGCCACCGCTTCCCGTATCGCTATTGTTTGTATAACTGCTGCTGTTGTCAGTGGTTCCCGGGGTTGTCGTACTGGTCCCACTTCCGGAGCTTGTGCCCGAACTGGAACCAGAATTGGCAGGTGACGAGAAGGTGCCGGAGGATGTGCTTTCCCCACTGGACGATCCGGAGCCATATCCGGAAAGCTGGGTAATGCGGTTACTGATTTGGTTCACCTTATCGGAAGGGGTGTAGGAGACATCATCGCCGTAAATCAGTTTGTGAAGCGCAATGGTATTATCCCGCAGCGTCACCGGAATGACATAGGATACGCCGTTGATATCGCCGGTGGTGTTGTATTCGTCAAAAGGAACCCGTTTACTGACAAAGGATTTGTTTTCAAGAGCCATATACCCTTTTGCGTAGGTGCTCATTTCCTGAAGGCTTAAGGACGTCGAGATATAAGGATAAATCCGGCCAATGACATTAACGGTGGTGAGCAGATCTGCAGAGGTCGCTTTGTTGAAAATTTGCTGGACCACTTCACGCTGGCGTTCAGTACGGCCGTAATCATCGTCACTATAACGATTCCGGCAATAAGCCAGAGCTTGAACACCGGTCATGTGGTTGGCCCCGGTTGTTTCCAAAAATGGATCGGCATGGTGGGTTTTGTCATTGACATCCATGATGTATTGGTTGGTCCAGTACAGCACGTCATCATTTTGAACATTAATGTCGACGCCGCCAAGGGCATCAACCGTATCGACCAGACAGTCAAAGTTAACAACAATATAATCGGTGATGTTTAAATCGAAGTTTTCATTAAGGGTTTGAACGGCTTGTTGCGCGCCGCCGTATTGATAGGCCGCATTAATTTTTTCGTAGGTTACATCGTTGTTGGTTCCTGCGGGAATTTGAACCATCAGGTCCCGCATGATTGAAGTGATTTTGATTTCGCCCGTTTTAAAATTGATCGAGGCGATCATAATGGTATCGGAACGATCCCCTTCAACATCATCCCGGCCGTCAATGCCAAAGAGGGCAATGTTGACAGTATCTTCGCTGAGTAAATCATTGATACTGAGTGTGCTTTCGTCGAGCGTATCACCGGAAACCGTACTGATGATGCCGTAGGCGTAGACGGCGGAACTGCCGCCTGCAACCAGCAGGAGAGACAATACAATTGCTAATATTTTGCGTTTAAGAGACATTAAAGTTCCTTTCATAATCTGCAGATGAGTTGTAACTAATTCGTAACTTTATTGAGTGAAACAATAGCGCTATTATAGCATAAAAATGATACAAGTTGGATACATTATATGAAAATTTAAGAATAATATTAGACAATATAAAGGCACTGAAGTATAATAATACTAGTTTTGTCTGAATACAGTGAAAAATGGTTAACGAGGAGATTTATGAAAGTATTACTAACGGGATGTAACGGCCAGCTTGGCCGGGAATTAACAAAGCAGCTGACGGCGTGTCAAACCGATTTTGTGGGATATGATATTCCGGATTTTGACATCACAGACAAGAAAGCAATGGCGGAAATAATTGAAAAAGAAAAACCTTCCGTTATTATAAACTGTGGGGCCATGACCAATGTCGATGGATGCGAAACACACCGTGAAGCGGCAATGAAGGTAAACGGGGAAGGCCCGGGTAAATTGGCAGAAATTGCCAGGGATCAGGATATTACGCTGGTTCATGTATCAACCGATTATGTGTTTGACGGGAACGGGATTGAAGAAAATGGGAAAAAACGTCCCTACGTTGAAACAGATGCCATTGATCCAAAAACCGTTTATGGGGAAAGCAAAGCTCTGGGTGAAAAACTTGTGGCACAAACAGCTCCCAAACACTTTATCATCCGGACGGCCTGGCTTTATGGAGACGGCAAGAACTTTGTCAAAACGATGCTCGGTCTTGCGGATACCCATCCAGAACTCACCGTTGTCGATGATCAGGTGGGGTCACCGACGAGTACGGTTGATCTGGCCCGGGCGATTTTAGCCCTCATTCAAACACAACAATATGGCTTGTATCACGGCACGTGCGAAGGGCAGTGCAGCTGGTGTGATTTTGCCAAAGCAATTTTTGAATTGAGCGGCAAACCGGTTCATGTGGTCCCTGTCACATCAGAAGAATATCCCAGTGATACACCGCGTCCCAAATATTCTGTGTTGGAAAACGCGGGACTGAAGGGGTTGGGAATCAATGCATTCAGACCTTGGAAAGAATCTCTGGTAGAGTATCTTAAAAGACTTGAAAATCAGGAAGTTTAGATAAAGGAGAGTACAAATGAAGGGAATTATTTTAGCCGGAGGGTCCGGAACACGGTTGTATCCAATTACCCGGGCGGTATCAAAGCAATTGTTGCCAATTTATGATAAACCGATGATTTATTATCCGCTGTCTACACTCATGCTGGCGGGAATCCGGGATATTTTGATTATATCGACACCGGTTGATATGCCGGGATTTAAACGGCTTTTAGGAACCGGAGAAGATCTGGGCTTGAATTTTACCTATAAAATTCAGGAAGCTCCCAATGGTTTGGCAGAAGCCTTTATTATTGGTGAAGATTTTATCGGGGATGATAAAGTTGCGCTGGTTCTGGGAGATAATATATTTTACGGCCAGGGTTTTACCAATTCGTTAAAATCAGCGGCGTCCCTGGAAAATGGCGCAGTGGTTTTCGGTTATCCTGTCAACGATCCAAAGCGCTATGGGGTTGTTGAATTTGCCGAAGATGGCAGTGTGCTGTCCATTGAAGAAAAACCGGAACATCCCAAATCTAACTTTGCTGTGCCGGGTTTGTATTTCTACGATAATGACGTGGTGGATATTGCCAAAAACATTAAGCCATCGGCCCGGGGTGAATTGGAAATTACAACCGTTAATGAAACTTATTTAAAACGCGGGGATTTAAAAGTTGAATTGTTCAGCCGGGGAATGGCTTGGCTCGATACAGGGACACATGACAGTTTGATCGAAGCGTCCAATTTTGTTGAAACCATTCAAAAACGGCAGGGACTTTATGTATCCTGTGTCGAAGAAATTGCCTTCCATAAAGGGTTTATCGGAGCCGATCAGCTCATGAAACTGGCAGAACCGATGAAAAAAACCGCTTATGGACAATATCTGGCAAGAAGAGCAAGCGAAGGAAGGAAAGAAACTTATGGCAGCCATTGAAATTAAAAAAACAAAAATTGAAGGACTCGTTATTATCCAGCCTCAGGTTTTTGGAGATGAACGGGGCTATTTTATGGAAACATACAACCAACAAGTCTTTAATGATGCAGGGCTTGATATGGTTTTTGTTCAGGATAATGAATCAAAATCCCGCAAAGGGGTTCTCAGAGGTCTTCATTTTCAACGAAAATTTAGTCAGGGAAAACTCGTGCGTTGTACCGAAGGTGCTGTGTGGGATGTGGGCGTGGACTTGCGCAAAGGTTCAAAAACCTACGGCGAATGGGAAGGCGTAACCCTGAGTGCAGAAAACAATACGATGTTTTATATTCCTGAAGGATTTGCCCATGGCTTTGTGGTCTTATCGGACGAAGCCAAGTTTAACTATAAATGCACCAATCCCTACGCGCCGGAATACGATGGTGGCATTCGCTGGGATGATCCGGACGTTAATGTCAAATGGCCGATTGATGGCATTAAAGATTTAATCTTATCGGATAAAGATACGAAACAGCCGTTTTTAAAAGATATTAAAGATACACTGAATTTTTAGATAGGGGAGAAACACATTGAAAACTGTACTAGTCACTGGCGGAGCGGGATTTATTGGTTCAAATTTTGTGAAATACATGTTGGAAAAACATCCGGATTATCTGATCGTTAATTTAGATGCTTTAACTTACGCAGGAAATCTTGAAAACTTGACCGATATCGAAGATAATCCCAATTATGTTTTTGTCAAAGGGGATATTTCGGATTCTGATTTTGTCAATCAGTTGTTTAAGGATTATACGTTTGATTTTGTGGTAAACTTTGCCGCTGAATCTCATGTGGACCGGAGTATTGAAAACCCCCAGATTTTTGTGAAAACCAATATTATGGGAACCCAGGTGCTTCTGGCCGCGGCGAAAAATGCCTGGCAAACGGGCAAAGATGACGAAGGATACCCGACGTATAAAGAAAATGTAAAATACCTTCAGGTTTCTACCGATGAAGTGTACGGCGCTTTAGGTAAAACAGGGATGTTTACAGAAACAACACCCATTCAGCCCAACAGTCCATATTCGGCTTCTAAAGCCAGTGCGGATTTACTGGTCAGAGCGTATGGGAATACCTTTAAATTTCCGATGAACATTACCCGTTGTTCCAACAACTACGGGCCGTATCAGTTCCCGGAAAAATTGATTCCACTCATGATTTCCAACGTGATTGACTTAAGGGAATTGCCCATTTACGGT
This sequence comes from Eubacteriaceae bacterium, assembly GCA_028705955.1. Taxonomy (GTDB): domain Bacteria; phylum Bacillota; class Clostridia; order Eubacteriales; family Eubacteriaceae; genus JAQWCN01. The sequence continues at coordinate 37,759 of JAQWCN010000003.1, read as the reverse complement.
GATGGCATGCAGGTTCGGGATTGGCTGCACGTCAAAGATCACTGCAGCGGGATTGACACCGTTTTGCATAAAGGACGTCTGCGGGAAGTGTATAATATTGGCGGCAATAATGAAAAGGCCAATATTCATATTGTCGATTTGATTTTGAAATTCGTTAAAGAAAAATTGGAAAAAGACAATTATGATGGCATTGCAACAGACACGTCAAAGATCAGCGATGCGTTAAAAATACATGTTGAAGACAGATTGGGTCATGATCGCCGCTACGCCATCGACAACACGAAAATTACGACGGAATTGGGATGGAGCCCTTCCTATACCTTTGAAAAGGGCATTGAAGAAACCATTGAATGGTATTTGAAAAACCAAAAATGGGTTGCTCAGGTCGAATCCGGTGGTTATCAGGAATACTACGAAAAAATGTATTCAAAGAAAAAATAATAGTTCAGACTGCCGCTGACTGACCGATTGTTTGGGAAGGCAGCGGTGGTTTTGTTTTTATGAAAGGATTAGGATGTTTAAAGATTTTTATTCATTTTTTAAAGACTTGTGGCTAAATCGAAAGCTTTTAATACGTTTTTCAAAAAATGATTTTAAAGCGCGGTATGCCGGTTCATTTTTTGGTGTTTTTTGGGCATTTTTTACGCCATTTGTAACGATTGTTGTATATTGGTTTGTCTTTGAAAAGGGTTTGAAAGCGGGGATGACCGATGGATCCATTCCATTTATTTGCTTTCTGGTTACCGGGATCATTGCGTGGTTCTTTTTTTCGGACACAGTTTTGACAGCCACCAATTGTTTTAGGGATTACAGTTATTTGGTTAAAAAAGTTGTCTTTAATATTCGTATTTTACCAACTGCCAAATTATTATCGAATTTATATACCCATTTCTTTTTTATCGGGATCGCATTGATTTTGACAGCGATCTATGGGTTTTATCCGGGACTCCATACGTTGCAGCTGATTTATTATCTTTTTTGTATGGTTGTATTGGTTACAGGAATCACTTGGATCTCCTCTTCCATCCAGCCATTTTTTTCAGATATTTCCCCGCTCATTAATATTATCTTACAGGTTTTGATGTGGGGCAGCCCGATTTTGTGGAGCATAAATACATTTCCGGCAAAATTCCATTTTATGTTTAAACTCAATCCCTTATTTTATATTGTTCAGGGATACCGGGATTCTTTCTTTGGAACAGGCTGGTTCTGGCAGTATGGTAAAATGACACTGTATTTTTGGGCTGTGTCGATCGCTTTGTTGATTGTGGGCTCATTGATTTACACTAAAATGCGTCCGCATTTTTCAGATGTATTATAGAAAGAGGATCATGTATGGATGAAGGAATAACGACAAAAAAAACCATCATAAATATAGACCATATGACGAAAGTCTATAGTATGTATAAAAAACCGAAGGATCGCATGAAAGAAGCTTTTTCAATCACGCGGAAAAAATACCATTCGGATTTTTATGCATTGAGAGATATCTCTTTCAGTGTAAATGAAGGAGAATGTTTTGGAATTATTGGAAAAAATGGTTCCGGAAAATCAACGCTTTTAAAAATTATCACCGGGGTTCTGTCAAAAACAGAGGGTGAAATGCAAATTGATGGCCGGATTTCAGCGCTGCTTGAACTCGGAGCTGGTTTTAATCAGGAATATACCGGCATTGAAAATATCTACCTAAATGGTGATATTATGGGCTACACCAAAGAGGAAATGGATCAACGCTTACCAGAAATTGTGGAGTTTGCTGATATCGGCGATCATATCTACCAGCCGGTTAAAACCTATTCTTCCGGGATGTTTGTTCGGTTGGCTTTTGCCCTGGCGATCAATGTTGAACCAGAAATTTTAATTGTTGATGAAGCCTTGAGTGTTGGGGATGCTTTCTTTCAATTAAAATGCTATAAGAAATTTATGGATTTTAAAAAAAGAGGCAAAACCATCGTTTTTGTAACGCATGATTTGAGCTCAGTGATCAAGTATTGCGATCGTGTGATGGTTCTCAACGAAGGTAAACAAATCGATATCGGATCGGCAAGAGATATGGTGGATTTATATAAAAAAATTCTTGTTGATCAGGAAACCAAGAGTGAAGATAAGGAAACGGGAAAAGAATTACTGGAAAAAGGGAAATTAAAGAGCAATATTCCCCTCAGCGAAAATATTATTGATTACGGAACGAAACAAGCTGAAATTATCGAAGTCAATCTATTGGATCAAGAAGGCAAACCCTGTGAACGCATTGAAAAATTCAAAACGATTGATATCCGGTTTACCGTTCATTTCAATGAAGAGATTCACGATCCGATTTTCGCCCTGTCCTTTAAAGACATTAAAGGGACAGAAATCACAGGAACCAATAATATGTATGAAGGGTTGGATGGCTTTATTGCCCAGCCGGGGGACGAATATGAAATCTCCTTTAAGCAAAAGATTTTATTCCAGAGCGGGGATTATTTCATTTCCCTGGGGTGTACCGGGATTGGTCTTGATGGGAATTTTGTCGTCTATCATCGTTTTTATGATATTGTTGATCTCAATGTGATTTCTGCGAAAGACACGGTTGGATTTTTTGATATGGATGCTAAAATAGCGATAGAAAAAAAATAATGGGAGATATTATGGCAAAATGGAATTTGGATTTTTACCAGGATGAGGATGGCTATTCGGATGGCGATATTGAAACAGAAATCCTCGAACTGTTAAAATCCGGCAAACAGCCCAATGACATCTTAAAAGAGGATGATCGATGGGCGATGTTTTATCATCTCAGCCCGCTGCGCCAAAATGTTTTGAGTTGGTATCCCTTTAATCCTGAAAGCAGTTTGTTGGAAATTGGAGCAGGATGTGGCGCTCTGACCGGGTTATTTTGCAAAAAGGTTAAGACGGTCACAGCCGTTGAATTGACGAAAAGACGCAGCGCTATCAACTTTCAACGCAATCAATCGTGTGATAACCTGGAGTTGCTGACAGGAAATTTTAACAATATGGTTTTTGATAAACCCTTTGATATGATTGTGCTTAACGGTGTTTTGGAATATGCCGGAAGCTTTACAGAAGGGGAAGATCCCTATTGTTCTTTTTTGCAAAAGATCAGAAGTTTGTTGGCACCTCAGGGGGTCTTATTAATTGCAATCGAAAACCGGCTGGGTTTGAAATATTTTAATGGCGTGGTTGAGGATCATACCAGTGCACTTTTTAGTGGGCTTAATGAATACCCGGGGGTTGATTTCGTCAAAACCTTTTCCAAAAGTGAACTTCAATCCCTTTTAGAAAAAAGCGGATATGATCACTATCGCTTTTACTACCCCTTTCCGGATTACAAATTTCCGGATACCATTTTGACAGATGAAACGATCAACACCATGGGCTATAACTATGGGAATAGTATTTCTGGTTATAATCACGACCGCTTGGTTTTTTTCGATGAAAACAAAATGATCGATACGCTGCAGCACGAAAAAATACTGGACCGTTTTGCCAATTCTTTCATTGTTGAAGTGGGATGCAATGCGCTCCCAAAAGCCGAATCCGATCTAAAATACGTTAAATACAGTAATAAACGCCGGAATGAATTCCAAATTTCAACCATAATCTCCAGTGAAGAAGGAAAATGGCGGGTTGAAAAAAAACCGCTGACAGAAAAGGCCTGGCCCCATTTAAAGAAGATGATAAAAAGCGGATTAAAGACAGAGAATCAGCTTTTTCGTCATTTAACAGTTGTGGAAAAGGATCAGAGTATTACAATGCCGTATTTGCAGCTTCCAACGTTGGAAGAAATGCTGAAAACATACATTGATCAGGGAAATCAGAAACAATTTGATGAGAGATTGGATCAGTTGCTGGCTTTTATCGGCCAGAATGGTGAAATGATACGCTATGGGGATGATCCGGGTTTTATAAACGTTTTTGGTGAGGATCCCTTCAATGCGCCGGCGTTATGTAAGAAGAATACGAATATCGATTATATTTTAGGCAATATTTTCTATGACGAGGCGGACAGGCATTATTGGATCATTGATTATGAGTGGGTTTTTGATTTTGCGGTTCCAGTTAAATTTATCACCTGGCGATCGTTATTTTATTTCTTTATTCATAATCCGGAAATTGAAAAATTTTATGATTTCAAAACGTTTTTAATGAAAGGAGACATTTCAGAAGAAGATCATCAGGCCTTTTTAAAATGGGATTATCATTTTGGACAACAATATGTGGCAGGGGATAATCAAACAAGTCGTTATTTAAAAAAGACTTATAATGAAAATGGAATGTTGACTGATTTTCTCAGTGATGAACCGTATGAGGCTGAATTATATGGCGATGACGGGACGGGTTTTACAGAAGCCAGAAAACAAATCCTTTCGGATTATGTAACACAAAATACCTTCGAAATTAAAATATCATTGGATGCATTGAGAAAAAAATGGCAGGTCCCGATCGAAACGTTGCGGTTTGATCCCTGTGCTTATCCTTGTACGATTACAGACTTAAAATGTACGCTGGATGGTAAACAATTTACGGGACTTGAGTCGAATGGGCTTTACTTGGGAGATGGAGAATGGCATTTTCCTGAAAAAGATCCTCAAATTCTTTTTAAAAATTTAAAAAAGACCAATCATAGGATTGGAATTAAGGGATCCCTTCAAAAAATTACACCAGCTCAACGAATCGAAGGGTATCATCAACAATTACAAACGGCCAGACAGGTGCTGGGCCAATCAAAGGACATGGCACAAAAATGGCAGCGCCGCTATGCGCAGACCCAAAGAACATTGGATGAGATAAAAAATAGTACGGTTTGGAAATTATCAAAGCCATTACGTAAGGGAATGGACAAACTCAAAAAGGATCATGAATGAATAATAATGCGGTTGTAATCAATGAAGACTATTCTGATACATCCTTGATACTTGAACATATCAGGGGAAAATTGAATAAAAAGGCAAACATTTTTTTATATCAAATTGATGCTTTATTTATTCAGGAAAAGGATCATCAATGTGTGATCAATGGCTGGGGCATCTCTTCAAATTCAAAAGAGCCTCTTCAACTTTGTTTTTTGAACAGACAGGTTAAAAAAGTTTATTTTCGGCCGGTTGACCGTCCGGATATCGAAAAAAAATTGAATCTGGAAAAGGGATCTGCTGTTGGTTTTCAAGTCGTTTTAAAGTATAAACCTAATGTAAAAATCAATCAGCTTTGGTGTTTGTTGAAAACCCAGGATGAAATCAGTTATCCCGTTCGAATTTACAGTCAAAAACAGTATTTGTCGGAAATTAATCGAAATTTTAAGTTAATTAAGAAAGAAAATTCCCTTACAGAAGCACTTTCTGCAACCCGCTTATCATTGCAGCTTAAAAATCCTGATCGTTATGTTTCCTGGATCCATACGCACGAAGATTATGATCTGGCTGCGGTGTTTGAAGAAATTGCTGCTTTTAAATTGCAGCCGGTTATTTCGATTGTCGTCCCGGTTTATAACGTGGAGGAAAAATGGCTCAGAGGTTTCATTGAGTCTGTCCTTGGACAGTATTATCCTAACTGGGAGCTTTGTCTTGCAGATGATCATTCACCGGCTCCTCATATTAAACCGGTTATCGATGCCTATGTGGCAAAGGATCAAAGAATAAAGGTTGTTTATCGAAAAGAAAATGGTCATATTTCTGAAGCGACGAACACGGCAATTAAAATGGCTACTGGCGATTTTATCGCCTTTATGGATAATGACGATGAATTGCCACCCTTTGCTTTATATGAAAATGTAAAAGCCATTAACAAAAATCCCCAGGCGGATTTCCTGTACAGCGATGAAGATAAGATGGATATTTACGGACACCGTTTTGATGCGTTCTTTAAACCGGATTGGAATCCCAAACTGTTGTTGGCACATAATTATATTACGCATTTTGTCGTTGTGAAAAAATGCCTTCAGGAACAGGCGGGTTTACTGCGCAGTGCAATGAATGGGGCTCAGGATTATGATTTTGTTTTGAGAGCGACGGAAAAGGCCCGGTGTATCGTTCATATTCCCAGGATTCTCTACCATTGGCGGACCATTGAAGGGTCAACAGCATCCAATCCGGAGGCTAAAATGTATGCTTATCTTGCCGGGGAAAAAGCATTGGATGAAGCGCTGCAACGTCGGAATCTTTCAGGAAAAGTTGAATTAGCACCTCATTATGGGATGTATGATATTCATTATGAGATCAAACAGGAAAAAAAGGTTTGCGTGGTGCTTTGCCAGGACAAACGGTCTGAACCCCTTTTGGATCAAGCGATTAAAACCCTGTGTCTTCAAACCCAGGGAGCCCGGCTGCAGTTTCTGTTACCGGGAAAATATAAAAATATCACTGGGGCGGAAATAAAAATAGATCGGATGGATTCTGATTCGTTTGAACCGTCCGCTGTGAATCAAGCGATTGAGCATGTGGATCCGGATTGTTTGATTTGGTTTTGGGACGGTGAAACATTACCGGAAAAAGAGACGTGGGTCGATGCCTATTGTAACGAGTTGGTGGATCCCCAGGTGGCGATCGCTGGAAGTAAAATCAAGAAAAAGGATGTTGTTTTATCGGCCGGGATGAGTACCATTCCGGATAAAAAGCAAGTATTCGATGTGCACAACGGTTATCAATGTGAAGAATTGGGTTACTATTTCCGCTTGATTCTATCCCAGAATGTATTTGCTGTGCGTTTGAACGGTTTGATGATGCGTGTTTCAGATTGGAAACAATGGGGCGGTTTTGATGAGAACCTGAACGGTTGTGAGTTGTCAATCGATCTCTGTATGCGGTGTCGCAAAGAGGGAAAAGCTGTTGTTTGGACTCCCCATGCGGTTTTCGAAAGTACAGTCTCTGCAAAATATGGAAGACGCCGATTATCCAACCGTATCTTTTTGAAATATGAAGAATCCTTATGGAATGATTCGTATTATAATCCGAATTTGATCCATTTTCTGGAAATAAAATAAGGGGGTAGAGAATGTCTAACAGTCGTTTAATGGTCATTATTGACGCTATTGAAAGAAAAAAAGAGGATGGTCTGCTGATCGTTCAGGGATGGGGCATTGATACGGCCCAAAAAGAAGCATTGGAAGTTAAGATTCTATCAAATCCTGAAATTGAATCTGTGAAGATCGAACAGGAATACCGGGGAGACGTGAATGCGACGTACCAGTTTCCGGTTAAAGTCAATTGCGGGTTTTATATTCTGATCCGTTTAAGGTCTTTTACCAATACGGTTACCATTGTATTTAGAAATGGTGAGATTCAAAAGAAATTAAAACTGAATATGAAAAAAGCTTATTGTCATGCGATGGAAAAAAACAATCCCAGACAAAAAGCGTTTATCATGTTTCAAAAGGGATATAAATACATACAAAAACACGGTATTCTTGAAACGGCAAAAAAAATCAAACACGTTTATCAGGAAAAAAATGCCCAGTATCAGGAATGGATGAAGCGCAATGAAACGCTGACAAAAGAGGATTATGACAATCAACTGGCAAAGAATGGGTATCAACCCAAAATTTCAATTATTCTTCCCGTGTATAATGTCGAGTCAAAATGGTTGAACGCATGTGTTCAATCCGTTAAAGATCAATATTATTCGAATTGGGAATTGTGCATCGCTGATGATTGTTCGACACTCAAATCGGTTAAACAAGATCTTGAGGCGATACAAAATGCAGATGATCGTATCAAAGTGGTTTTCAGGGAAGAAAATGGGCATATTTCCAAAGCTTCCAACTCTGCTCTGGCGCTTGCAACGGGGGAATACGTTACATTTTTGGATAATGATGATACATTGGCTCCCAATGCCTTAAGTGAAGTGGTCAATGCACTCAATAAAGAGGAACGCTGGGATATTCTCTACAGCGATGAAGATAAAATAGACACCAATGATAAGCGTCAAAATCCGTATTTTAAAAGTGACTGGGCACCCGATTCATTGATGTCAGGCAATTATATTTGTCATCTTTGCGTTTACCGGAAGGCTTTGATCGATCAGGTGGGTGGACTGCGGGCTGGATATGAAGGGGCCCAGGACCATGACCTGCTTTTGAGAACGACAGAGCTCACAGAAAAAATTGGCCATATTCCCAAAATTTTGTATCACTGGCGTTTATTAAAATCGTCAACGGCTCAAAATGTGGATTCCAAAGGGTACGCTTATCAGGCGGGGAAAAAGGCTCTGGCAGACGCACTTCAGCGCCGTGGCTTAAAGGGGGATGTCGTTGATGGCGCATTCCCGGGTCTTTATAATATTCATTATGCGATCACGGAGAAACATCTCGTTTCCATTATTATTCCAACGCGGGATGGGGCGGAAGATGTTAAGACCTGCGTGGATTCAATTTTGAAGAAAACAACCTATCCGCACTATGAAATTATCATTGCCGACAATGGCAGTGAAAAACAGGAAACGCTGGATCTGTTTGCCGCATATACGAAAAACTATCCGGATAAAATTAAAGTTGTCCGGATTGACATCCCCTTTAATTATGCCCGGATCAATAATCTGGCGGTAAAAGAAGCGCAGGGGGATATCCTGTTGTTTTTAAATAATGACACAGAAGTGATTGCGGATGTTTGGATGGAACGCATGCTGGGGTATGCACAGTTAGAACACGTTGGAGCTGTGGGAGCAAAGCTGTATTATTTGGATGAAACCATTCAGCATGCAGGAGTCGTTTTAGGTATGGGCGGAGCAGCCGGACATATTCATTATAATTTTCCGCGCCATTCAAACGGATATTTTGGAAAACTGGTCAGTGCAACCAACTACCTGGCGGTTACTGGAGCGTGCTTAATGGTCAAACGTGCCGATTTTGAACGGGTTGGCGGCTTCACGGAAGAATTTACCGTGGCGTATAACGATGTGGATTTATGTATAAAACTCTATGAATCAGGGCGTTATAATGTTTGGGTTGCTGAGGCAGAATTGTATCATTTTGAATCCAAATCCAGAGGATACGAAGATAATCCGGAAAAACGGGAACGCTTTGCCAGGGAAATCAAAATGCTTCAGGATAAATGGTTGAAATACATTAAAAATGACCCATTTTATAATCCAAACTTGACTAAAATGCATGCGGATTTTTCGATTAATCTGGATGATTAGTTGGGCAGCAGGGCAACAACAAAGGGAAACAAGGGTGTTAGCGAAGCATTAAGATAGCGAAGGGATAACAATTTGACAAAAGCAGAGCATCCCATTCATTTTATAGAGGAGTAGAAAAAAATGAAAACAGCGGTACTGATTCCCTGTTTCAACGAGGCAAAAACGATTCAAAAAGTCATTGATGATTTTAAGCGCACCATGCCCGGGGCGGATATCTATGTTTATGATAACAATTCGACAGATGGCACCGATGAGATTGCGCGAAAGGCGGGAGCCATTGTTCGTTATGAATACAAACAGGGAAAAGGAAATGTTGTTCGCTCCATGTTTAGGGAGATTGATGCAGACTGTTACATCATGACGGACGGAGATGACACCTATCCGGCAGAGAGCGGGCCTGAGCTGGAACAGGAGGTTTTGAGCGGCCGAGCGGATATGGCCATTGGCGACCGGTTATCATCCACATATTTTACAGAAAATAAACGGCCTTTTCATAACATGGGGAATGTGCTGGTACGCAAGATGATTAATGGTTTGTATCAATCCAGAGTTAAAGATATTATGACAGGGCTCCGGGGATTCAGCAGGGAATTTGTCAAATCATTTCCGGTGATCTCAAAAGGATTTGAAATTGAAACCGAGATGACTATTTTTGCGCTGGACAGCGGATTTAGTATTGTTGAAATTCCCATTGAATACCGGGACCGCCCGGAAGGAAGCGAATCCAAGCTCAACACCTATTCTGATGGTTTTCGTGTCATGCGCACTATCTTTAGACTCTTTCGGGATACCCGGCCTTTTGCTTTTTTTACCAGTATCAGTATGATGATTTGGATTGTTTGTCTGTGTTTCTTTATTCCCATTGCCAGGGAATTTGCGATCACAGGCATGGTTAAAAAATTTCCAACACTCATTGTTATTTCTGCGGCAGCCACAGTGGGGGTTATTAATTTCTTCTGCGGCGTGATCCTGACGGTTTTAAGAAAACAACACGTTCAACGCTTTGAGCAATATCTACATATCCTTCATTATATGACGAAAAACCATTGAACGGGAACAGGAAAACGGACAGATTAATCGATTCTTTAAAGGGGATAAAACCTAATGAGGGTCGTGCAATTTTGGATAAAGTGTGGTATAATGAAGTCGTAACCAGAACAGAGATAGCAAACATCTCATTTCTGGGGTCCATTTTTTAATCATTGCGGTTGGTTGAAAAATGAATAACGACTGGGAGGATTACAACAATGAAATTTACAATTTATGGGAAAAACATGCACGTTACCGAAGGTATGAAAGATGCTCTCAAAAAGAAATTTGAAAAATTCGACCGCTATTTCGATAAGGAAACAGAAGTATATGCGACGTTCAGCAAAGAAAAAAATCATCAGATGCTTGAAGTGACGATTCCGCTGGGCAAAACAATCCTGAGAGCAGAAGAAAGAACAGATGATATGGGGGGATCCATTGAAGCTGTCGTTGACAAACTGGAAGGGCAACTGAGAAAACATAAAACAAAATTGCAAAAACGGTATGCCAATGAACCGGTTAAATTTGATTTTGATGCATTGGAACCCGACGAAGAATACGAAGAACATCAGCCTAAAGTGGTTAGAACCAAACGTTTTGCGATTAAGCCCATGTCGGTTGATGAAGCGACGATGCAAATGGAACTTTTGGGACATGATTTTTTTGTTTTCCTGAATTCTGAAACAGAAGATGTCAATGTCGTTTATATGAGAAAAGATGGTAATTTTGGATTAATTGAACCAATTTTTGCATAATGAGGTTCCACAAAAGAATAAAGTCTCTATTAAACACCCGTTTTGTGTCGTAAAACGGGTGTTTTGTTTGACATAGGGCGAGCTTTGATTTAAAATAAAAGAATATAAGTTAACGTGGGAAAAGAATAGAAAATTATTCCGTAAGGAACAGAAAAAAAGGTGGTTTGTTCATGTTTATAGTTTTGGCCATTCTGATAGGGATTCTCATCGGAGTGATTCGAAAGGGAAAATTAAAAAATCTGTCACCTGGTAAAATAATGTTGTGGCCGGTGGGACTCATTGGTATTATTCTTCAGATTGTATTGCATCTGCAATTTTATTTCAGTCTGAGTGAAACCTTCACAACCATTGCTCCCATTGTAAATTTTGTCAGTTATATCCTCATTCTTGTTATGTTTGTCTTTAACCTTGAGGATTTCTGGACGATTATGATGGCCGTTGGAACAACAGCCAATTTTATTGTTTCTTTTATTAATGGCGGGAAAATGCCTGTTATTCAGAGTGTGGTTAATGCTTTGAGTAATGCCAGTTTGGCAAGCGGGATAACGCAGGGAACGAATGCCATTTATGCTCTGCTGAGCCAGGATACAACAACACTGTGGTTTTTGGGAATTAATATTCCGATTCCTGGAGTGGGTTTCTTAACCGGGGTGTATGGAACGGTGCCAGGATTCAGTGTGGGTGGCGCCATGATTTTTATTGGAATTGCAGGATGGATTCAGTACACCATGGCCCAGATTCCGATAGATGCACCGTTTAAAAATGATCCCGAGTTTGGAAGCAGTGATTATATTTTGGCGTCTCAACAAGAACCAGCAGCCAGAGCTGCCGATGATTTCTTTCAAGAAAATGAAGAGGGGGAAATGGATAAAACATGGTTTGATGATGAAGCGGAAAGTCAGTCCCCTTTTCAGGATGACGATGATTTATTTGAACAGACGCAAGTTTTGTTTGATGAGCCTTATACAGCTTCCGACAGAGGCATTAACCGTTCAAACGGAGACGGAAATGTGGAGCAAACTGTTGTACTCCCAGAGTTGGACCCGGACCGGATGAAGCAAATCCAAAACAAAAAAAATCCGGTGTTCGGAGAAGAAAAACAGGATTGGCAGCAGAATGATGACACACAGGTATTTACAGCACTGAAGAATCTGGGATCCTATGATACCAAACCCATTCCAACCTTTCAAACTCAGGAAAACCAGGAGGAAGAGGATTTTGCAGATTCTGGATTTTTTACAAAATCATTTTACGCTGAGAAGGAAAAAGGAAAGCTTGTTTTTTCTGAAGAATCTCAGCATCCGGAGGATCAGAAGGAGGAAGGCATAATGGATGGGGAAAAACACACTTTTGATTTTGCATCCGGGGATGAACCAAAAGTAACAGAAAGTAAACCGGAACGCTTAATCAGTAAGGTAGAAAAAAAGCAAGAACCAAAGTTAGAACAAGAAAAAGAGGTTAAACCTCAGAAGTCGGAAAGAGAAAAAACGCCAATATGGCAACCTGATCCTTCGGTTGTTCGGACGGCTTCCAAGAGAGAACGGCCTGCAGATGTAAATAAAATTAATCCGTACCGGAAATATAGTAATGAGGAACAAGCCATGAAAAATGATCAATCCAGAAAAAGCGAACGGGATATGTTAAACATTTGGCACCAAGTGTTAGAAGATAACGAGGCAGCCCGGAAGAAAGCAAAACGGAAAAAACTGACGGATGATTCCAACCCTTTTCAAGTAGAAAATGAAAGTCGTGTTAAAACGAAAGAAAAAGGGCGGAATGCGGCGAATAAAAAGAGTAATAATGAAATTGCTGATTTTGAAAAAGATGTCGCTCAGTCCGATCAGGGTGGAAAGACGGTGCCGCCGGCGGTGAACGCGCAATCGACAATGCGGCGGAGTTCCTCGGATGAAGAACGGGAAAAAGCAGGATTCGAAAAAGTTGAGATTAATGTGGAAGGCCGGACTGTCGCTTTTTGGCGAAAAAAGAAACAGTAAAATACGGATATTAAAAGGGACTGAAATCTCAGTCTCTTTTTCATTATAAATTGAAAATTTCAAAGAAAACTATGTTATACTTATAAAATGCAAAAAAGGAATTTAAAACGATCAATAATATATAAAGAATGGAGCGTGGAAAATGGGATTCTTGGAATCATTGTTTGATCCCAGTAAAAAAGAGGTCAAACGCTTAGATAAAGTGGTCGATAAAGTTTTGGCGCTTGAAGATGAATATAAAGCGCTGTCGGATGATGCATTAAAGCATAAAACAATTGAATTTAAAGAAAGATTGAAACAGGGAGAAACGCTGGACGATTTATTGGTCGAAGCGTTTGCGACGGTTCGGGAGGCAGCAGACCGGACGGTTCACATGCGGCATTTCCCGGTTCAGCTCTTAGGGGGAATGGTCCTTCACGATGGGGATATCGCCGAAATGCGAACCGGTGAAGGGAAAACCCTGGTTTCAACTTTACCGGCATACCTGAATGCGCTTGAAGGCAAGGGTGTGTTTATTGTAACGGTCAATGATTATCTGGCTACCCGTGATAGTCAATGGATGGGACGGATTCATGAATTTCTGGGTTTGAAAGTTGGACTGGTTGTTCATGGGATGTCTTTTGAAGAAAAGATTGAAGCCTATAATTCTGATATCACCTATGGGACGAACAACGAATTTGGTTTTGATTATCTGCGGGATAATATGGTCGGGGAAAAGGCACAGCAGGTTCAGCGCGCTCTGAATTATGCCATTATCGATGAAGTTGACTCCGTTCTCGTTGATGAAGCCAGAACACCGTTGATTATTTCAGGCAGCGGCGATAAAAGCACCCAGCTTTATAAAGTGGCTGATAGTTTTGCAAAGAGTTTAAAGCCTGACGATTACGAAAAAGATGAAAAAGAAAAAGTAGCTATGCTGACGGCTTCCGGGATTGCCAAGGCAGAAAAATTCTTTGGCCTCGAAAACCTGGCGGATGTCGACAATATGGAAATCACCCATAACATCAATCAAGCCCTTCATGCCAACGTGCTGATGACGAAAGATGTGGATTATGTCGTTAAAGACGGGGAAATTATCATCGTTGATGAATTTACCGGTCGTTTGATGCCGGGACGCCGCTACTCCAACGGATTACACCAGGCGATTGAAGCCAAGGAAAATGTGAAAGTAAACCGGGAGTCCAAAACATTGGCAACCATCACTTTCCAAAATTATTTCCGGATGTTCAATAAGTTATCCGGGATGACCGGGACGGCTAAAACAGAAGAAGAAGAGTTCAACACCATTTATAATTTAAATGTTGTGACGATTCCGACAAATAAACCAATGATCAGAGATGATATGAATGATTTGGTTTATAAATCAGAAGAAGGCAAATTCCACGCTGTGGCCAAAGAGGTAAAACGTCGCCACGAAACCGGACAGCCGGTTTTGATCGGGACGATTTCCATTGAAAAATCAGAATTACTCAGTAAATATTTGCGCAAAGAAGGGGTTAAGCACAATGTCCTCAATGCCAAATATTTGGAAAAAGAAGCGGAAATTGTATCCAATGCCGGGCAAATGGGGGCTGTGACCATTTCAACCAATATGGCTGGTCGTGGGACCGATATCGTATTGGGAGAAGGAGTACCTGATGTGGGAGGCCTTCATATTATCGGGACAGAACGCCATGAATCCCGACGGATTGACAATCAGCTGCGTGGTCGCTCAGGCCGGCAGGGCGATCCGGGTTCTTCCCAGTTTTTTGTATCCCTGGAAGATGATTTGATGCGGGTCTTTGGTTCGGAACGGATGCAAAGCATGGTGGAAGGTCTGGGGATGGACGATGAAACGCCTATCGAAAACAAGATGCTCACCAAGGGAATCGAAAGCGCGCAGCGCAAAGTTGAAGCCCGGAACTTTGATATTCGTAAAAATGTTCTCCAGTATGATAATGTCATGAACCGTCAACGGGAAATTATTTATGCCCAGCGCCAGGAAGTGTTGGACGGCAAAAATATGCACGAACAAATCGGCAAAATGACAGAAGATACGATCAAGGATTATGTGGATATGTATACCAATGGCGGTCCTGATTATCAGGATTGGGATGTGGAAAAGCTGCGTAAATTTTTCAGCTCTTTCTTACCGGTTGAAGAACTCCATGTTGATGAACACACGTCCATTGACGATTTAAAAGCAGGTTTGTTAGGCCTGTGCGAAAAGAACTACAAAGAAAAAGAAAAACTATTGGGCGATGCGGAAATGCAAAATCTGGAACGGGCCGTTTTACTGCGCAGTGTCGATTCCGCCTGGATGGAGCATATCGACAATATGGAACAGCTTAAACAAGGGATTGGTTTGAGAGCTTACGGCCAGAACGATCCGGTTAAGGAATATACCAACGAAGGCTTTGCCATGTTTGAAGATATGGTGGCGCAAATCCAGGAAGATACGGTTAAGTATATTTATAATGTAAAAATTAGAATTTCCTCTAACCCATCCAGGGTGTCATCCAATAATGTCGCCAATATTCGGACCAATGAATCGGAAATTCAGGGTCAGGGCAAAGAAAAACAAACGACCATTCATAAGAAAAAGATTGGCCGTAATGCGCCCTGCCCTTGTGGAAGTGGAAAGAAATATAAAAATTGTTGTGGAAGAAACGCAGTCTGAGCCATGGCAGATAGAAAGGAAAAAACAATTTGATCGATTTGTATGAATGCCGTCAACAGGCTGGAGAAATGGAAACCGAGTTGGATGCATTGGGCAAGTCTTTGGATCTTCCGGGTATCGATAAACGTTTGGAAGTATTGGAGCGCACGACAGAAGATCCTGAATTTTGGAACGACCAGCAAAAAGCCCAGAAGGTTTTAAAAGAGCAGAAGATTCTGCGTTTAAAACGCAACCGTTATGACGAAATCAAAGATGATCTGGATGATGTGAATGTCATGTTGGAACTGGCAGAAGAAGGGGAAGCGGTTGACGAACTTCCCAAGACGCTGGAAGTATACGGCAAAAAATTTGAGTCCTTTAAACTGGAGACACTCTTATCAGGAGAATATGACAGCAACAATGCGATTATCTCCCTTCATCCAGGCGCAGGTGGAACAGAATCCCATGACTGGGCAGAGATGCTGCTAAGAATGTATACCCGTTGGGCGGAAGCCAAGGGATATAAGGTCAAAACTTTGGATTTACAACCCGGGGATGTGGCGGGCATCAACAGTGCGACGCTGCTCATTGAAGGCATCAATGCCTACGGATATCTTAAAACGGAACGGGGCGTTCACCGTCTGGTGAGAATTTCCCCCTTTGATTCATCCGGCAGGCGGCATACATCCTTTGCGTCTCTGGACGTGTCACCCCAGGTGGACGACAGTGTGGAAATAGAAATTAATCCGGATGATATTCGGGTGGATACCTATCGTTCAAGCGGTGCCGGTGGACAACATGTTAATAAAACCTCTTCGGCAATCAGAATTACCCATATTCCCACCGGTGTGGTGGTCCAGTGTCAGAATGAACGGAGCCAGCATCAAAATAAAGAAGTGGCGATGAATATGCTGAAGTCGAAATTGGTCGATATCATGGAACAGGAAAAAAAGGAAAAACTGGAAGATATTGTTGGGGATTACAGCCAGATTGCCTGGGGTTCTCAAATCAGATCTTATGTTTTTCATCCTTATACCATGGTTAAGGACCATCGCACCGGCGTCGAAGTTGGCAATATTCAATCGGTGATGGATGGCGATCTGGATCAGTTTATGAACGCGACACTGCGGATGGATGTTTAAAAACAGGAGGACGCATTGGAAGAGGAAGCCAATAAGGAGAAAATAAAAATTACCTGGCGGGATTTTTTCTCAATTCCCAATATTCTGACGTATTTTCGGTTTTTGCTTATCCCCGTAGTGATTCAGCTCTATTTAAAAGCAGACAAACCGGAGGATTATTTCCTGGTGGCTGGGCTGATTGCTTTGTCCGGGATCACTGATTTTTTGGACGGTCAAATTGCCAGACGGTTTAATCAGCGGACGGAATTGGGGGTAATCATTGACCCCATTGCGGATAAACTGACCCAGGCAGCGGTGGCGGTGATGCTGATCATGAATTATCCACAGATGCTGCTTTTGTTTGTGCTGCTGGCAGCCAAGGAATTTTATTTGCTCTTTGGTGACATCGTGGTTTACCGCAAGGGACTGCATTTTTCGGGAGCTTTGTGGGCAGGAAAGGTTTCGACGACTGTTTTTTTTGTGACGATGTTTATTTTGGTTGCTTTTCCAAATTTGAAGCCATGGCAGGCCAATAGTCTGATGGTTTTAACAGCGGTTTTCCTGATCATTTCTTTTGTTCAATATGCCAGGGCGTTGGCCCGGATGTACCGGGAATCAAAAGGAAATAAAAAAGTCTGACCCAAAAAGTCAGACTTTTTTTATTGCACAAAGGACGGCGGTCAAGCTCCGTAACGTTCCAAATGTTTTTTGATTTGTGCTTGCATGGCATCGTCGATGATAATCCGGCCGTCTACTGGATGGTTGTGTAAATGGGAAACAATATCCAAAATGGTGACGATGGGAGTGGTGGTGATGCCAAAGCTGCCGGCAATTTCCTGAATGGCGGTTTGGTCACCGTCTCCTTTTTCCATCCGGTCGACGGAGATAATAAGGGCGTCAACGGATACATCGGCAATGGATTTGAGAAGGGGAACACTTTCTTTAACCGAGGTGCCGGCAGTGATGACATCTTCGATGATCATGGCGTGATCGCCGGCTTGCGGCTTGTACCCAATGAGGCTGCCCCCTTCACCGTGGTCTTTTGCTTCTTTGCGGTTAAAGCAATAGGGAATGTTAATATTGTGATCCCGGTACAGGGAAGTGGCAGCGGCGATGACCAGGGGAATGCCTTTATAGGCGGGGCCGTAAAGAAAATCAATTCCCGAAAGATGCTCTGCGATACAGGCTGCGTAGTATTGCCCGAGTTTGGCAATTTGTTCAGCAGTTTGATAGTTGCCGGTGTTGACAAAGTAAGGTGTTTTGCGGCCGCTTTTGGTTATAAAATCCCCAAAAGTCAGAACGCCGGAGCGCACCATAAAATCGATAAAATCTTCTTGATAGCCCATGTTTTCTCCATTCATTTTTTCTTAATTATATCGTAAATGGCGGGAAACCGCAATCCGGTATCGCTTGTGGTTGGGATGCATTGGTGTTATAATTATTTTAAAGGTGGTGCAGTATCCTAGTCGGCTTGACCGGTCACCAGGGCGGGCCTAAAAATCCGTCGAAGGGCATATCGATGAAGTCCCTTGTTTCTGCCTTTGACGCCCAGTTGAGGGCATTGACAGGGGGTTAAGGAAGATGGGGCAATCTGCAACGGCATGCAGATGACGACCCTGCTTCCGTGGAGACCTGGATTCCACGTGTAGCAGTGTAACAATTCAGCGTATTTTGCGCAACAAGCTGCGCAGTGCTCCAGGGAAAACCTGGGAATGAGTTGAGGGCTATTGTGGCCCCGAAAATTCTGAACCAGTGTAGCCTGCCTTGAGTGATGGGGGGAGATGGACTGACAGTTCCCGGTAAACCAGGGCCCGGTGCGTTGGGAATATTGCGTTCGAAACCTTTATTGCAAAAGAGGCTAAGGACCGGCTTGAGCCGTCGGGGAAAACCCCTAGGCTGTTCGAAAGAGGTGTAATGGGGATTATAGTGCACACTAAGTGGTAATTCAGTCCCATGTCTGGTGACAGTGTGGGGAAAGTGTAAAGGGAAACCGCTGAAGCGGCGACGCATCAGTCACATTCCGGGAAATCCTACTGAACCTATGTCGCAAAGTTTACTCATTATATCACCACCTATCGAGGATTATGCGCGGCATAATCCTTTTTCACTATTTTGGAGAAAAATTTGAAAGACGAGCAAAAGAAAAAATTATCAAAAAAAGAAATCAACGGGAAAAAACATCAGCATTGGGTCATTTGGGTTACAGTGGGCACTTTTTTATCTACAATTGTCATTACGTACATTTCAGATACGCTGCTTACCCATACCAATTTGGTGTTTTCTCTTATTTTATTGTTTGTGATTATTGCCCTTGGTATTTTTACCGATATCATTGGGATAGCGGTGGCGTCGGTGACGATCGATCCGTTTAACGCGATGGCCGCCAAGAAGATCAAGGGCGCCAAAACAGCTGTAAATTTGGTTAAAAATGCGCCCCGGGTCTCCAATGTTTGTAATGATGTCATTGGGGATATTTGCGGTATTGTCAGTGGGGCCATTGTTGTGAATATCGCAGCCCAATTGGTGGCGCATTATCCACTTCTGAATGCTTCCATTTTAAGTTTGGCATCCAGTGCGGCTGTGGCCTGTCTGACAGTGGGCGGGAAAGCATTTGGCAAGGACATTGCCATGCAGAACGGGACGGCAATTGTTCATGGGATCGCGGTACCGGTGGCAACAGTAAAAATGATGTTTAAAGGACAGGAATAGATGAAAAAAGAACGTTTGGATAAATGCCTGGTGGCACTGGGACTTTTTGAAACCCGGGAAAAGGCAAAAAAAGCAATCATGGCCGGTATGGTTGAAATTGATGGCCAAATTCATACCAAAGCAGGCGATCAAATTCCGGTAGATTTGGAACCGGCGCATGTAAAGATTAAGGGAGATCCCCTTCCCTTTGTCAGTCGCGGAGGATTAAAATTGGCCAGGGGGCTTGATGTTTTTGATTTCCCGGTAAAAAATAAAACGTTTTTGGATATTGGCGCATCCACTGGAGGGTTTACCGATTGTCTGCTTCAGCACGGGGCAAAGAAAGTTTGGGCGATCGATGTGGGATACGGTCAGTTTGACTGGTCACTGCGCAACGATAGCCGGGTGGTTTGCATGGAACGCACCAATTTCAGGTATATGACATTGGACGCGATTGGGGGAACGCCCGCCTGGGGCACTGTGATGGATGTTTCTTTCATTTCTATTCTTAAATTGATGCCGGCAATTTACGCGCTGACCGAAGAAGGCGGCAAGGGAATTTGGCTCATCAAGCCCCAGTTTGAAGCGGGAAAGGATCATGTGGGCAAACACGGTGTCATCCGGGACGCCGCCATTCACGAAGCGGTGTTGACCCGGGTGACAGCGGGGATTACAGAGGCAGGCTTTGCGGTATTGGGGTTGGATTATTCTCCCATTCGGGGACCAAAGGGAAACATCGAGTTTTTATGTTTGACACAAAAACAGAACGGTGCGGTCCTCAATGAAGCTATCGCGGGAAAACAAGCGGTTAAAGATCTCGTTGCCAGGGCCCATGACACGTTATACAGGAAGGACAGTTAATGAAGGAAATCGCGATCCATATGAATTGTGACAAAGCGGACAGCGTGGCAATGGCCGGGCGCTGTATCGCTTTTTTAAAGGCCCGGGGTGTTAAACCGGTGATGTTGATTAGCCAACTTCAGGAGATTAATAATATCTTCGATGTTCAAGGCGTTACAAAAGATGTCTTTTTTTCGGAACCGGAGTGCATTGTGACCTTGGGGGGCGATGGAACATTACTGGGGGTGGCCCGACATGCCAGCGAATCAGGAATCCCCTTATGCGGGATTAATTTGGGAAAACTGGGATTTTTGACAGAAGGGGAAACTACCAGTTACGAAGAAGTATTGGACAAGCTTTGCGCAGGGGATTATGAAATCGACCGGCGGATGATGCTCAACGGAAAAATCATCAAGGCCGATGGATCCACAGAAACGCAAATCGCGCTCAACGATGTGCTAATCAAAAGCGGCAGTTTTCGCATGATGGAAATGAGTATCGTCATTGACGGTGAACCGCTGGATACCTTTCGGGCCGACGGGGTTATCATCGCGACGCCAACGGGTTCGACCGCGTATTCCCTTGCTGCGGGAGGGCCTGTGGTGGCCCCGGGAACGGATGCCATACTGGTGAATCCGATTTGTCCACACCGCCTCCATGACCGGGCCTATGTGGTTTCGGGTGAAAGTACAGTCGGCATTCAATTTAGGGGCCGTTCCAATAGTATCGCAGTGTGTATGGACGGACAGATCACGATTCCGGTGGGGCCCCAGGACAAGGTGGAGGTTAGCCGGTCACCCCATTATACCCATTTAATCCATTTTGAAGATATGCACTTTTTTAAGCGGTTGCGCAAAAAACTGTCATCCAGCACAGAATAAAGGACAGTCAGGGAGGGAAAATGAAAGTTTCACGACAATCGAAAATTTTGGAGATTATTGAAAATTATCAGATTGAAACCCAGGAAGAGCTGGCTTCACATTTAAAGGTTGAAGGCTTCCATGTGACGCAGGCGACGGTCTCCAGAGATATTAAAGAACTCAAACTGATTAAAGTGGCGGGAAAAGGTGGCCGTCAATGCTACGCTTCCATGAAAGACATGGGGACACTGTACGATGAACGGGTAGCTACTGTCTTTACAGAGTCGGTCTTAACGGTGGATACAGCCGCATTTTTGGTGGTGCTTCACACGCTCCCGGCCATGGCCCAGGCAGCCGCATTGGCCATCGACGGTATGGAATGGCGGGAAATTGTTGGAACCATTGCCGGGGACGATACTATTTTTGTGGCTGTCCGCAATGAAGAAGACGTGGTGAGCATTGCCGAACGTTTTCGAAAGTTGATGAAATAATAACAGGAGTGAGCAATGTTAAAACGGATTTCCATAAAAAACTATGCCTTAATCGAAACCCTGGAAATTGAATGGAATCAGGGGCTTAATGTCATTACAGGTGAAACCGGCGCTGGAAAATCAATTGTCATCGACGCACTGACCCTTATTTTAGGTCAGCGGGGCAACAAAGACAACATCCGTCATGGTGCTGGAAAAATGGTGGTTCAGGGCGTTTTTGGCGTGGGAAAAAATGAGGCCCTTCTCAATTTACTGGACGCCATGGCCATTGAGGTAGAGGATGGCGATCTGATTCTGACCCGTTCTATCGACCGCCGGGGACGTAATCAGTGCCGGGCTAACGGTTTTTCACTGACGGTGGCCCAACTCAAAAGTTTAGGGGCGACACTGGTTGATATTTACAGTCAGCACGAACAGAATTCATTATTTTTAAATGAAACCCAGCGGCGTCTGTTGGACGCATACGGCGGTCAAGCGGTGGCCAGGCTGCTCGATGAAACCCGGGACCAGGCCACGCGGCTTAAGATTTTAAATAAGACCATCCGGGAGCAAGAAAAGGATGACCGGGAATTGATGCGCCAAAAAGAAATCTATGCTTTTGAGCTGAAGGATATCAGAAAGGCAGAACTGGTTTCCGGTGAAGACAATCAGCTGGAAAAGGAACGGCGGATTTTGGAGAACGGTGAGCAGCTTTTTTCCACAGCCAACGAAGCCTGTGAGCTTTTAAATGGGGATGAGATGGAAAATTCCGGGTTGCTTACCTCCCTGGCTCAGGTGGCTGACCGGATTGGACGTATTGCAGCCATTGATGATCAGTTCAGTCCTTACTTGACGTCATTGTCGTCGGCAACGGGAGACCTGGAGGATTTGGGCCTTGAACTGAGCCGGTATCTGGATACCATGGATTTTGACCCGGCCCGGCTGGAAGTGGTGGAAAAGCGAATGGCGGTGATCGATGGTCTGAAACGAAAATACGGGGCGACTGTGGATGATATCATGGCTTACGGGCAGGAGCTTCAGGACAAATACGACCGGTTGGCCCACCACGATGATGATTTGGAACAAAATAAAGCGGAATACAAAATACTGTGGCGCCAATACCGGAAGAGCGCTTCCGATCTTCATGCTGCCCGGACAGAGGCTGCGGGTCGTTTGAAAAAGGATTTGGAAACAGAACTTGCAGATCTGGCTATGGATAAGGCCAATGTGCAAATCCGGGTTGAAGAAGACGCCCAGGTCATTGCACCCTGGGGGAATGATACCGTGTCCTTTTGGATCTCGGTCAATCCTGGTGTCGCACCAGGGCCGCTTAAAAAAGTCGCCTCCGGTGGGGAAATTTCCCGGATTATGCTGGCCGTCAAATCGATTTTTGGAGCCATGGATCATATTGAAACGATGATCTTTGATGAGATTGATACAGGCATCAGTGGGCGGACAGCGCAGACAGTGGCGGAAAAAATAATGGGGTTAAGCCAAAAAAGACAGATTATTTGCATCACGCATTTGCCTCAGATTACGGCGATGGCTGACCGGCATTTCCGGGTTGAAAAATCCATGGATGATGAATCGGTGGAAGTTGACTTCGCACAGTTGTCCCCCGAAGAAAGCCGGGATGAATTGGCGCGGATGATCAGTGGCGCCAAGGTGACCAAAAAGACGGTGGAACATGCCGCCGAAATGCTTGAGATGTCTAAAAAAACGAAAAAGTCAAAGAAGCAGGCAAAATAATTAAGGCCTCAATCAAAAAGAGATGATAAAATATTGTGGTATATTTTTAAATGAATTTAATTTAAACTGCATTATTTTGTTGAGGAGGATTGAATGGTGAAAATTAAACGGATTCCGTTGGGACTATCGAACAGGCATATCCATCTAACGAGGGAAGATTTGGATATTCTTTATGGGGAAGGGCATGAGCTGACCCCAAAAAAAATGTTGGTTCAGCCGGGACAATACGCGGCAGAAGAACAGGTATCCATCGTCGGACCTAAAGTGACAATGGAAAATGTGAGGGTGTTGGGCCCCCTGCGCCCTTACACCCAACTCGAAATCAGTTATTCCGATGCCAGAACATTGGGCATTCGGGACGTGCCCCTGCGCCTTTCCGGGGATCTTGACAACACACCGGGTTTTACAATTATCGGGCCTAAAGGCCGGGTCGTCAAGGACCAGGGAATGATTGTTGCCCAGCGGCATATTCATCTTTCCCGGGAAGAAGGGGAAGCGTACAATATTAAAGATGGCGATATTGTATCGGTGCGTATTAAAGGCCCCCGGGGACTTGTGCTGAATAATGTCCTTTGCCGGGTGGGGGAAACCCATAAAATGGAAATGCATATTGATATTGAGGAAGGGAATGCCGCAGGGGCAAAAAATAATCAGCTCGCTTTGATCATCGACCGGGAAATGGAAGAAAAAATGACCATGGCCGAACTGTTGGAGGTCTTTAACCAGCCACCGATGCTCGGTGATATCCCGCTGTCTGAAGAACAAGAAATCTGATGCGCGCCCCAGATCCGATTGTCTTTACGCTCTTTGGGATTGATGTGCGTTGGTATGGAATACTTATTGCCGCAGCGCTGATCATTGCCCTGGTTTTAGCTTTGCGCCGTTCCCGGGTTTACGGTATTTCCGAAGATGATATTACAGATTTCTTTCTGGCGTTGATTCCCGCCATCATTGTGGGAGCCCGGGCATATTACGTCATTTTTGAATGGGATTACTACGCGGTTCATCCGGAAGAGATCCTGGCGGTTTGGAATGGCGGGCTTGCCATCCACGGGGGAATCATTGCCGGGATTTTGGTGGGGATCATCATGTGCCGGGTTAAGCACATTTCTTTTTGGACGCTGGCGGACACGGTGATTCCAGGACTGCCCCTGGGTCAGGCCATTGGCCGGTGGGGAAACTTCTTTAACCAGGAAGCCCATGGGGTTCAGACCAATTTGCCCTGGGCCATTGTGGTCAATGATTCCAAACTGGGGGTCATTCGCGTCCATCCGACATTTTTGTATGAATCGATCTGGGATTTGATGGTTTTTGGCCTTTTATTATGGTATGAAAAGAAGGGCAAGCGCTGTGACGGAGAAGTGTTTTTTCTGTATTTGATCCTTTATGCAGCCGGCCGATTTTGGATTGAAGGGTTGCGGACTGACAGCCTGATGATTTTGGGGCTGCGGGCCGCACAAGTTATCAGTATCGTTATGATGGTGGCAGGTGGTATTGGACTGGCCTGGTTCCGGAAAAAATCCCGGGATCAGAAGATGCCTTGTCATGGTCCAGACCGGTAACCAATAAAAAAGCATGGTTTCTCAATGGGAAACCATGCTTTTGTTTTATTTTAAAATTTCGTTCCAAACATCTCCGATTCGTGTCGTATCAAAATAATTTAAACATGTGGCCACGGTAGGAAGATTTTTGTTTTCGTCAATTTCTTTTCGGGTCGGTTTTTTACCCAAGCGGTTAAATTCGTCAAGCAGCATTTGGGTAATGATGGATTTGGAATAACGGCGACGGCCGTGAGATACAGCATCCTGTTTCGTATTTTTTTCTGGTTCTGGTTTTTTTTCTGAAACAGTTTTTTCAATTTTTTTCGCAGGTTTGGGATGATTCTTTTTCTTTGAATTATGCGCTGCCTGTAAATGGTTTGAAACGGCGGCAGGTTTCACCGTTTTAAGGGCCTTATTCCATTTTTTAAAATAAGACAACACAGCCTGAACAGAGGCGTTGTCAAGGTCTTCCGGTTTGGGCATCCGGCCCAGCGCATCTGCTTTGTTTTGTAATATTTTAACTAAATCCTGTTTATTATAGTACTTTGCCATAATTCCTCCAACATTTGAAATTCTTTTTTCATTATAGCATAAGTATGAATATTTTCAATGAAAAACATCAGGAACCATTTAGACCGGTTAAGCTAAATTCAGGGGTATAAAGTTTATGATCATAATCATCTTATAACAGGAGGCCGGTTGATGTCATCAATTGTTCTTGAAATCTTACAAATTTGCGAATCCGCATTGCTCTATACGTTTTACACAGTGGGGATCCTCTATGCCGCTGGCTTAATCATTTGGGGTCTTGCGAAAATAAGTCAGCGCAATCAGACCCTCGTGATTTGGACCGGTTTAATTGGCACACCGGTTCATGAGTTCAGCCATGCGCTGATGTGTGTGCTCTTCAGGCATCGGATTGTGGATATTTGTTTTTACCAAAAACCTGATGCGACGGGAACGATGGGATATGTGAATCATGCGTACAATCAGATGAGTCTTTATCAGCAAATTGGAAATTATTTTATTGGGGTGGCGCCGCTGCTCGGCGGGACAGCTGCGATTTATCTGCTGATGATGCTTTTGCTGCCGGGGGCATCCACAGCTTTTCTTTCCATCCTGAGTGCCAATCTGAATGGGGTCCCGAGTGTTTCCCTTTTTTATACAACCTTTGGTCAGATGGTTTCGGCAATTTTTGAACAGGCTGGCCATCCGGTGCTTTTTATTCTTTTCCTATTTTTGTCTATGTGCATTGCGGCACATATGCGCCTTAGCCCGGAGGATATTAAAGGCAGCATTCCCGGTGTCATTACGATCTTTCTGGTGTTTATCCTGATTGCTGTTGTGGCCAATACCATCCCCGGGTTTCCGTTGAGCACGCTGAATGCCGGAATGCTCCGGTACAATATGATTCTTGCCCTATGCCTGATCCTCGCAGTGGTTCTGGCCTTTTGCAATGCGGTTCTCAATGGGATTGTGAACTTATTTTAAGATTCAGAAGGTATAATTAAAAGAATTTAAATTCACTTTTGGAGGTGTGCTTGTGAGCGAAAAAAAGCAAAGAAAAGAACTTTGCCGGGATCATTTTCTGGAAGAATATTTTGAAATGGATGAAGAAGACACCTTACTTCCCCAGGATCATTTATACGAAGCTCCCATTCCTGCGGAGGTAGCGTACCGGATTATCAGTGATGAACTTCTCGACGAAGGCAGTGCCCGGATGAATTTATCCACATTTTGCACGACGGAAATGGATCCGGAAGGGACAAGACTGATGGCCCAAACGCTGGAGAAAAATGCGATTGATAAATCGGAATATCCTCAGACAGCGGCGATCGAACAACGCTGCGTTAATATTTTAGCCAATCTCTGGCATATCCCCCAAA
Organism: Eubacteriaceae bacterium; assembly: GCA_028705955.1. GTDB lineage: Bacteria > Bacillota > Clostridia > Eubacteriales > Eubacteriaceae > JAQWCN01. Next base: position 11,056 of record JAQWCN010000003.1, on the reverse strand, counting down.
ATGAAACATTTTTAGGGACATCAACTGTCGGATCGTCAGAAGCCTGTATGCTGGGCGGAATGGCGATGAAATTTCGCTGGCGGAATAACGCAAAAGCGCACGGCCTGGATGTCAACGCCCGCCGTCCCAATCTGGTGATCTCATCAGGCTATCAGGTTTGCTGGGAAAAGTTTTGTGTTTACTGGGATATCGAGATGCGGACCGTGCCGATGGATGCGGCACATTTGAGCCTCAACCTGGATACGGTGATGGATAAAGTGGATGAATATACCATCGGTATTGTGGGCATTATGGGCATTACGTACACCGGGAAGTACGATGATCTTGCAGGTCTGGATGCCAAAGTCGAAGACTACAATGCAGCACATCCGGATTTTCCGGTTTATATTCATGTGGACGGGGCTTCCGGTGGTTTTTTTGCTCCTTTTGTAGATCCGGGGTTCTCCTGGGATTTCCGGTTAAAAAATGTGGTTTCCATCAATACTTCGGGACATAAATATGGCTTGGTGTATCCCGGAGTGGGCTGGGTGATTTGGCGGAATGAAGCGTGTCTTCCGGATGAACTTATTTTTCGGGTGAGTTATCTGGGCGGGGAGCTGCCGACCATGGCCATTAATTTTTCCCGGTCGGCCAGTCAGATTATTGGTCAGTATTATAATTTTGTCCGTTTCGGATTTAATGGCTATCAGGCGATTCAAAAGAGAACCCGAAGGGTGGCAATGACCCTCTCCAGAGCACTGGCGGATACGGGTTTATTTGATATGATTAACGACGGAAGCAATCTGCCTATTGTTTGCTGGACGTTCAAAAAAGACGCCCGGGTCAAATGGAATCTTTATGATTTAGCCGACCGGGTCCGGATGCATGGGTGGCAGGTTCCGGCATATCCGCTTCCGAAAAATATGGATCAGATCATTATCCAGCGTATTGTGGTGCGTGCTGATCTGAGCCGGGAATTGGGAGAATTGTTGATTCGGGATATTACGACAGCCATCGATGAGCTTAACCACGCGCATATTTTGACAGAAGGGTTTACCGATACTTCGTCCAATGGGGCTTACGGATTTACACATTGATTGTTTTCTTTAAAAAGCAAAAGGTTTAAGGGAAAACATTACGAAGGGTTTGTGTTATAATAATAAAATATTTTGATTGATTTGATCATAAATTGAATGGGCAGCATGAAAGGAATGAACAGACAATGAGAATACTATTGGCAGGAGGGGCTGGATTTATTGGGTCTCACACCGCAGTGCAAATGTTAAATGCGGGTCATGATGTGATTGTTGTGGATAATTACAGCAACAGTTCGCCGGAAGCCATCCGTCGGGTCGAAGCGATTACGGGCAAAAAAATAAAAACTTATGAAGCAGACATCAAAGATACATCAGCGATGGACCGGGTTTTTTCAGAAAATGCCGTGGATTGTGTCATTCATTTATGCGGACTGAAAGCGGTGGGGGAATCCATTGAAAAGCCGCTGCTGTATTATCGCAACAATATCGATACCACCCTCTCGATGCTTGAAAGTATGAAACGGGCGGGGGTTCACCGCTTTGTTTTTTCGTCTTCAGCGACGGTGTACGGCGAAGAAAATCCGGTGCCCTATGTTGAAACCATGAAACGGGGAAGCTGCACCAATCCCTATGGCTGGACCAAAGTGATGATGGAGGAGATTCTGGAAGATGCAGCTAAAGCCGATCCGGAATTGACGGTGATTCTGCTTCGCTATTTTAATCCCATTGGGGCACATCCCTCAGGGAAAATCGGGGAAAATCCCCAGGGGATCCCCAATAATCTGATGCCTTATATCACCCAAACTGCGGTGGGCAAACGGGATCATTTGACCATTTACGGAGGGGATTACGCTACGCCGGACGGGACTTGCCGCCGGGATTATATTCATGTTATGGATTTGGCGGACGGTCATGTGAAAGCGGTGGAATACGCCGCGGCGTACAAGGGGGTCGACATTATCAATCTGGGAACAGGGACACCTTACAGCGTTCTTGATATGGTCAAGGCTTTTGAAAAAGTCAATGATCTCAAGCTCCCTTATGTTATCGGTGACCGCCGGGATGGCGATTTGCCGGAATGCTGGGCCAATGCGGAAAAGGCGGATAAAGTTTTAGGATGGAAAGCAACCCGGAATTTGGAAGAAATGTGTCGGGACAGCTGGAATTGGCAGAAGCAGAATCCCGAAGGATATGGGAAGTAATACGGTTTCTTCTTAAAAAAAACGAAAAACCGGTTGATTTATCTGGGCTTTAGGGTATAATGTTTTAGTAACTTAAATGCGCCCGTAGCTCAGGTGGATAGAGCAATGGTCTCCGAAGCCATGTGCCGTGTGTTCGAATCACATCGGGCGCACCATAATGAAAGAACGTCTCAAGCCTTGTAAATAGAGGGCTTGAGATTTTTTTCGTTGCAAAAATTAACGGATAAAATGGATAAAATAAACAATGAATTACCCTCTAAAACGAGCAAAAAACCACGCTAACTGTTGTACAGTTGTTGTATAAATGTTGTACGAAAAAAGCATTAAAAACTGTATTAAAAAAGTACCGTTAGACACGTTTACTGTTGGATAAAGCCATATGAAAGAGCGACCCGTTGGAATGGATAAGCGGTTGAATTGTGCTTAGTGCGACAGCTTTTTTTATTTTCCCTTAAAGAAGGGTTGGTCAAAAGGACGTTTCAGGAAGAATAATGTCGGTTTCAGGAAAAACAGGCGATGGATGACAAAAAAATTGCTATACTGATTAAAACAAATAAATGTCTTTTTGAGGAGGGATAGACATGGAAACATCCGGAATCGACCGTACCCGGGAACTTGAAATTCGGCTGAAGGCCATTTGTATTCTGCCAGAGGATACCTCTATTTTTTTTAAAAGACGCCAGGGTTGTTATGCAAGTATAAAACAATGTCGTTATTGTCAGTACAGTGTTTTTGCGCATAATGCTGGTTTTGAAGGCAAAGGGTTGTGTAAATTTAAGCAGTGATTGAGCGGGAAGCTGCAAGAGACGTTTTGACGTCAGCTAGGTTAAGAAAGAAGATGAAGTCTTTTAGATACTTTTATTTTGAGGGAAAAACCTTTATAATAAATAAAGTTGTTAATATGAGGAAAATGGGGAGGAAACGTAATGTTGCAGATCGCCGTTTGTGACGATACACCTGAAGATTTAAGCATCATTATGCAACAGACAAAAAAATATCTTTCTGTGCATGGCCTGGAAGCAAATGTTGAAGGGTTTTCTCACCCTGATGCTTTGCTTACGGCCAGTGAAAAGAAACTTTTTCATTTATATTTGCTGGATATTGTTATGCCGATGATGAACGGGATTGAAGTGGGGAGAATGTTGCGAAAGCATCACAATGGTGCCCAGATTATATATCTGACAACCAGTGATGAATTTGCCGTCGAGGCTTTTTCACTTCAGGCTGTTCATTATCTGATTAAACCTTTCACCGGGAAAAAATTGGATGATGCCCTTCAGCGCGCCATCGATAATCTGAGTAGCCCCGGTAGCAAAGGACTCGTAATTAGAACAGAAGCAGGGGAGCTGCGAACCGTTAATGTCGACGCCATTCAATATATTGAAAGCCGCTGTCATACACAGCAGGTGCATTTTAAAAATGAAATTATTATCGAAAAACGCCGTTCCCTGGCCAGACTTTTTGAAGAGCTTCAGAAGGTGGTCAAGGGCAGTTTGTCACGCCATACAAAGGGTTCATTATTAATCAGCGGGCGATTGTCACCATAGAAGCCAGGGATATTTTGCTGCGCTGTGGAACGCGCATTCCTATTCCCCGGGGATCTTTCAGAAAAATTCAGGCGGAATATGTGGCCTGGCGTTTTAAAGAGGAACCAGAGTCATGAGTTTATCTGAAATCGTATTGTTTGTTCTTAAATTTTATATTCCTGCAGCGTGGTCGATTATATTCCGGGTCTATGCTTTTGGTTATACCACCCGGGGAAAAGTGGCGTTGGGTTTTATTGGATATACCCTTTATGTCGTGGTGGTCCCAGCGATTTTGATGAAAGTGATGGGATACGGTGCGTATACCCATATCGCCTCAATTGTCATGATTATCGGCAGCCTTGCCGTTTTGATTTTTTCGTCGGATACACCGGGAAAGACAATTTTTTTGCAGCTGGCCCAGGGAGGAATGGTAACGGTGCTGTCCGTTATTCTTAATATGATCCGAACGGTTTGTGGCCTTTCTTATCCGGTTTTACTTCTGATGCTGGCCGTTGCCAGCCCGATTATTTTTTTTATTGGGCTGAAGTACTGGGCAAGACCGCTTCGCTTTCTGGTGGATCATTCCCAGGACAGTATGCGCTCACTTTTGGCGTTGCCGTTGTTTACTCTGGGGATTACAAGTGTGATTCCTGTTTTCCCACCTCAAAATTATGCCAATCACCCCGTGTACTGTACGATCTTGATGGTGGGGGTTGAATGCAGTTTTTTCTGGTATCTTTTTACGATGTACCGCAATTTACAACGAATCAGTAGCCTTTCAGAACAGGAAATTCGCAGTGAACAGCTTCGGACCGAGATCCATTCATACCAGACTTATTTGGAAACGGCCCGGGCCAGCCGCCACGATCTGCGTCACCACGATGCCCTGCTTTTGGAACAGCTGGAAAACGGTGATGTAAAAGGGGCGATTGCGTACCTTTGCACGCATGAAAAAGAAATGGACAAAGCATCCCTTAAACAGTTTTGTGCTGAGCCGACCGTTAACGCTGTGCTGCGAATTTATGAAAACCGCTGTGAATCTGCAGGAATTGCTTTTACAGCTACAGCGGCTTTGCCTAAAGCCTTGCCCGTATCGGGGCCGGAAATCGGAAGTCTTTTAGGCAATGCGCTTGAAAATGCTTTTAACGCTGCGGTTGCGTCCGGGAAAAGCAGTGCCTTTATCACGTTTACGGCCCGTTTCGAAGATGATAACTTGCTGTTGGCATTACGCAACACGGCGGTTGGCCCGGTTACGTTCAGAAATGGAGTACCTGTTTCAAAACGGGCTGGTGGCGGTGTGGGGACAAGAAGCATCGCCAATACTGTGAGCAAGCATGCCGGCATTGTGGAATATTCCCAGCAGAATCAAACATTTTTAACCCGGATAATTGTGCCGTTGGATGAGGGCAGTGTCGAATAAAGGCTTGTTTTTTAATTCATTTTAAAACTTTTTCTTTTTCTGCTTGCTGGATGTATACAATCTGGATATAATGAAGATAACTTTTACACTGGGAGGAAAGAAGATGAAGTCAAAAGTTTGGATAGGTCTGACGGCGGTTTTGATTTTAATGTGTACGCTGATTTTTGCCGGCTGCGGAAGTTCAAGCGGCGATCAGGAAGACCCACTGGCAGATGGAACGCTGTCTGTGGCGGTGGATGATACTTATCTGCCAATGGAATTTCGTGATAACCAAAACAATTTGGTCGGTTTTGATATCGACTTTGCCAATGCGCTGGGAAAAGATCTGGGCGTCAAGGTGGAATTTCAGACGGTGGCATGGGATGGAATCTTTAACGGGTTAAATTCCAAGCAGTATGATGCCATTATTTCCAGTACCAGTATTACACCGGAACGACAAAAGGGATTTAATCAAACCGATCCTTATATTTCCAATGGGATTGTGATTGTTTCCCGGACAGATGCCACGCCGGTGACGAGTTTTGAACAGCTTGACGGCAAAACACTGGGAGCGCAGATCGAAACTTCAGCGGATATCGCCGCAAAAAAACTGAAAGAAGAAAAGAAGACAAACGTGACGATTAAGGAATTTGACGCGATGTTGGATGCATTCTCCGCCCTGGAAGGTAAACAGATTGATAATGTCATCACCGATGTAGGTGTGGGTGAATACTATGCCGCCCAACAGCCGGATGTTTTTTCTGTGACATCATCGACATTAACCAATGAACCCATTGGGATTACCGTGGTTAAAGGCGAAGACGATTTTACAAAAAAATTGAACGCCTCCATTAAAAAGCTCAGAGAAAACGGAACGTTGTCGGAAATTTCCAACAAGTGGTTTAAAAAAGATATGACCAAAGACATTGATACCAATTTGAACATTATTGAATAGCCCAAAACAGATGAGAGGGGTTGTCGCACTAAGCCGTTGACTTTTGCTGAGTACGACACCCCTTTTTTTAATTGTTTTCTATTCAAAAGAATAAAAACATGTTATAATGAATTAAATTAAGAATTTGTAAAGGAGGAGAGGAAAGAACATGAAACATCAAAAATGGGCAATCCTTTTGACACTGGTCTTTGGCCTGCTGACATTTAGCGGCGGTGCGGTCTGGGCAGCGGATCAGACAGAAAACAACACAATCAGTGTGGAGGGATTGACGTACACAGTCACCCAGGACGGCCAGGTCAGTTTGACGGCAGCCGGCAATACCGAAAACGTGATGGTTCCCGAAAAAATATCGGCCAATAATCAGGATTATGCGGTCACCGGAATCGGAGCAGGAGCTCTGGGGGAAGCTTCTATCAAGAACGTCGTGATTCCAGATAGTGTCTTAGCCATTGATGCCGGGGCATTGACACCAAAGGACAGTGCGACGCCATCCCCATCCCCATCGGTTTTGGAAAACGCGGTGACCTTTTATTGCAATGCGGGCAGTGCGGCGGAAACCTTTGCCACTGGAAACGGCGTAACGGTTAATACACAAGGCGTTACGGTAAAGGTTGATCCGGCATCCCTGGCGGTTGGTCAAAACAGTCAGGCCAGTCTGGCATCCAAACCGGCGTTTTTTGACGACAGCACCGCAGTGAGCTGGAGTAGCACTGATCCGGCCGTTGCAACGGTGGATCAGGATGGAAAAATAACAGCAGTGGCTGCGGGAACGACAACCATAACGGCAAAAATCGATGGGTTAAACGCCGACCAAACGGTTACCGTGAACGATGTAAAACAGACCTTGTCTTTGGATGACATTAACAAGACCTTTACATACCAGGCCCATGTTGAAAACGAAGGGTGGATGAAACCAGTATCCCTGGGTAAAACTGCGGGAACCACCGGAAAAGCTGAACGGGTTGAAGCCCTTAAAATTTCCACTGGACAGGAAGCCAGTGCCCTGGGTATCAGCTATGAGGCTTATGTTGAAAATTATGGCTGGCAAGGTGCGGTAAAGGACGGGCAAATGGCCGGAACCGAAGGAAAAAAACTTCGGACTGAAGCAGTGAAAATGGAGCTGACCGGCGATCAGGCCCAGTTCTTTGATATTTATTACAGAGTTCATGTTGAAAATTACGGTTGGCTGGATTGGGCAAAAAATGGCGAAGAAGCAGGGACCCGGGATTTGGCATACCGTGTAGAAGCGGTTCAGATTCAAATTGTGGCAAAGGGCGGAGAGGCCCCGGGAGCCACGACACGGGCCCATATCGATCCTTCCATGTTTACAAACGGAACCGTTTCGTATCAAAGTCACGTTGGCAATGTGGGGTGGCAGAGTGCCGTTAAAGACGGTGAAACTTCCGGGACGGTTGGAAAAGGCCAGCAAATGGAAGCCATTAAAATTTCAGCCACAGCGGATAATTTACCGGCGGGAACAGGCATCTCTTACCGGACCCATATTCAAAACATCGGCTGGACAAGTTGGAAAAATAACGGACAACTCAGTGGAACGGTGGGGCGTGCCCTTCAAATGGAAGCCATTGAGATTAAACTGGATTCGCCATTGTCAAAAGAATACGATGTGTATTACCGGGCTCATGTTCAAAATTATGGCTGGCTCGATTGGGCAAAGAATGGAGAATCCGCAGGAACCTCTCAATTAGGGTACCAGATGGAAGCTATTGAAATTCAATTGGTCCCTAAAGGGGAAGCGGCGCCGGGAAGTACGGACCGTCCGTATATTAATGCAGATTATCTTCTCGGCCATTCCAACATCGCTTATCAGACCCATGTTACCAATATTGGCTGGCAGGGTTTCCGGGCAAATGGGGTGACAGCGGGAACGGTAGGACAAGGTTTGGCTGTCGAAGCAATTCAGTGTAAACTGGAAGGCATGCTTGCTCAAAGTTCGAGTGTATCTTACCAGGCGTACTGCCAGGATATCGGCTGGCAGGGATGGGTCGGCCAGAATCAGGTGGCCGGGACCACCGGTCAGCACAAACACATGGAGGCATTCCAAATCGCTTTAAATGGAGAGGCTTCCCAAATTTTTGATATTTATTATCAAGTCCACGTTCAAAATTACGGTTGGCTCGGCTGGGCCAAGAATGGCGAGTGGGCCGGCACGTCGGACGGCAATCTGCAAATGGAAGCCATTAACATCAAACTCGTCAGAAAAGGTGCGGCGGCGCCGGGGTCAACAGAAAGCCATTATATTCATGTGATTCAGAAAGATTTTGGCTGGATGCCTTTGTCTGATACCTGTATTTGTATTGATATCGGCGGTCAGACACTGGAAGGGTATGTCAATAACCAGCGGGTGGTCATGACACCGGTGGTCACAGGAATGGCCAATTCTCTGGATACGCCCCGGGGTGATTTTGTCGTCAATAGTAAAGAAAGCCCATCTTATCTGGTTGGCCCCGGGTACCGGGCTTACGTCAACTACTGGATGCCTTTTGTGGGCAACGATATAGGAATTCACGATTCGACCTGGCGCAGCAGCGGGTATGGTGGCAACATTTACCTCTATGATGGTTCCCACGGTTGTGTCAATACGCCGCTTGAATCCATGGCAGAGTTGTACAGTATCTTCCCGGAAGGGACGCCGGTATACGTGCGGTAAAAAGATCAACTGACATTTTAGGATAAGACATTAAAAGACCCGCACACTTCAGAAAAAGTGTGCGGGTCTTTTGATAGAAAAAGAATTTCGTTATTCGCCTAAATCATCTTTGACTGGAACGGTGACGGTCCGGTCGTAAGCGGCGAAAGCGTCCTTGATCAATGCGGGATCCGGTTTCTTTGTAAAGAGACTGATAATGGGAACGAGAACCAGCGTGAAGACCATGGCAAAAGCCCCGGCATTAATGGGAGACTGGAGCCAGGCGGGAAAAGCGGTCCGAAAAGCCATGTTGGCAACCATCAAAGCGGTGCTGAAGATAAAGGAGAACCAGACAGAAGCGGTGGTAACTTTTTTAGAATACAGTCCGTAGAAGAAGGGAGCCAGGAATGATCCGGCCATAGCACCCCAGGAAATCCCCATCAGCTGAGCAATAAAGGTGACTGAACTTTTGTACTGGATAATGGCCAGAACGACAGAAATCAGAATGAAAACAACAATTAAAATCCGGATCACCAGGACCTGATGTTTTTCATCCATACCTTTGATAAGGTTGTCTTTGATCAAATCCAGGGTTAGGGTTGAACTGGAGGCCATGACCAAAGAAGATAAAGTGGACATCGAGGCGGAGAGAACCAGAATCACCACAATTCCAATCAAAATGTCCGGAAGTCCGGAGAGCATGGAAGGAATAATGGAATCAAACCCATCGGCTTTGATGTTGATCTGCCCGGCGTAAAGACGGCCAAACCCACCGAGAAAATAGGAACCACCGGCAACGATAAAGGCAAATAAGGTGGAAATGACCATTCCTTTGTTGATTGCGTGCTCGTCAGAAATGGCGTAAAATTTGCCGACCATTTGTGGCAGTCCCCAGGTCCCGAGGGAAGTCAGAATAATGACACCCAGTAAATTGAGGGGATCCGGACCAAAGAAAGAGGCAAAGACACCAGGTTGGGAAGAGACGGTGGAATCGGACACCTGGGCCAGAGCATTGATGGCTGCGGTAAACCCGCCATTATTTCCGAGAACGGTCACGACAACAGCGGCGATCCCAAAAATCATAATAATTCCCTGAATAAAATCGTTAATGGCGGTAGCCATATACCCGCCGGCGATGACATACACAGCCGTGAGAATAGCCATGACGATAATGCAAACCGTATAGTCAATATTAAAAGCCATGCCAAAAAGCCGGGAAAGACCGTTATATAAAGAAGCCGTATAAGGAATCATGAAGATAAAAGTAATAATGGACGCTGCAATTTTAAGCTGTTTGCTGCCAAAGCGTTCACCGAAAAACTCCGGCATGGTGGCAGTATCAAAATATTGGGTCATGATACGGGTGCGGCGGCCTAAAATGATCCAGGCGAGCATGGAGCCAACCAGTGCATTACCCAGACCGATCCAGGTCGAGGCGAGTCCATACTTCCAGCCAAACTGGCCTGCGTAACCCACGAAAATAACGGCGGAAAAGTAAGACGTCCCAAAGGAAAAGGCGGTCAGCCATGGGCCGACAGACCGGCCGCCAAGGACAAAGCCGTTGACATCGGTTGTGTGTTTCCGGCAATAAAACCCAACACCCAGCATGACACCGAAAAATAAAAAGAGCAATAAGAATTTAATAATCATAAGACCTCCCGGAGAATCAGGCCGTAGCCTGAGATTTTTTCCTTCGGGCAATAAAAAATCGCCCTCCGGTTAAGAGGACGAGAGCATTCCCGTGATACCACCTCAATTTCGCCAGACCTCGCAGACTGACGCTCGCAGGGTACGCGAAATCCTTTTGTGATTTTTGAATACCCCTGCGCCATAACGGGCGCTCCCGGTGCAGCCTACTGTGGCGTTCGGTGCACGGCTCTCGAAATGTATTCGGCCCGATTGTTCCCGCTGCTTTTCACCCGCCAGCAGCTCTCTGTCAGAACGACACAGACTTACTCTTTTTCGGTCGAAGCCTTTCACAAATAGTAACACGGTTCATTTTTTTTGACAAGCTTTTTTACAAAAAAGAGAAGGGAATTTAACTTGACAAAAGTGGGAATATACCATATAGTTGTGGCGGATGAAAATTTACATTTCGATGAAAACATTGAAAAAGAAAAGGTGAAAGTGATGAATCAGAAAAAAAATACAAACCATGAAAACAATCGGATTCCTGCAATGATAACCTGGGGACTGGGAGGAAAAAGCAATATTATTCATTTGGTCAACTGTGCAACACGACTGCGCTGTCTGTTAAAGGACCTTTCTAAAATTGACCGGGAGCTGTTAACGGAAAGCGGTGCCTCCGGAT
>JAQWCN010000228.1 GCA_028705955.1 Eubacteriaceae bacterium | reverse complement strand
AAGTTTTTTAACTTTTAGATTACGCTTTTCTTATTTTCAGGCCCGCTCTTTTGGCAGGAGCGCGCCGAAGGAGGTTATTTTTTTATGCCTAAAAACAAATTTCAAGGTTTTATTTTTGGATTCATCATGTCTTATGCCATGGCCATCGGAATGGAAGTCTTTAACGTGGCCATCCGGATGGGCGTCACCCTCTCTCCCGGAGGGTTCAGCAACATGACCAATGCGGTGTTCCCCGCCGCTTTGGCCGAGACCGCCTATATGGGGCTGTTTGTGCTGCTGTTCTCCAACCTGTGGGGAAACCGTCTGGGGGCCGCCCTTGCCGAAAAACAGGTTACCATCGGGAAGGACAACCCCACGGTGTGCCGTCTCATGCGTCAGGCCTGTACCGTTGGCGTCATGTGCCCCACCATGAGTCTGGTGGCCACCATCCTGTTTAACATTCTCCTGGGCGGCCGGGCCTGGGTAGAACTCCCCGCCATTTGGGCCGGAACCGTCATCAAAAATTTTCCCATGGCCTTTTTCTGGAACATGTACGCCGCCGCCCCGGCGACTCATTTTCTGTTCAAACTGATTTTTGAACGCCATCCCCAGACCGGCGCCGAAGCCCAGGGGCTTTCTGACTAAGATGCCTCCGCTTTGCGTTCGGCAGGCCTTTTATGCAAAGGACAGCGGATCTCCTCACGCTTAAAAAAAACACCCGTGCAAGAATCTTTGCACGGGTGTTTGAGATTCGTCTGCTCTTTTTTAGCGGTTCAGCACCTGAATATAATCCTTCATATAAGCCGGCAGATCCGGCGGGCGTCTTGCCGAAATAAGATTGCCGTCTATCACCGAAGGCACGTTGACCCAGGTGGCGCCGGCGTTGGTCATGTCGTCCCGGATCCCCGGGGTGCTGGTGACCGTTTTGCCTTTAAGAATCCCGGCGGAAATCAGCACCCAGCCGGCGTGGCAAATTTCCCCCACGGGTTTTCCCGCTGTATCCATCGCCCGGACCATGTCCAGCACCACCGGAAAACGGCGCAGTTTATCCGGCGCCCATCCCCCGGGGACCAGAATGCCGTCATAATTCTCCGGATCGACAGCATCAAAACATAAGTTGGATTCACAGGGAACCCCGTATTTTCCGTGATACACGTGGCCCGCTTCTTCCCCAACGATATCCACCGTACAGCCTTCTTCCCGGAGCCGGTGAACCGGATACCACAATTCCAAATCTTCAAAATCCTCACTGATGAGGGCAATGATCTTTTTATTCACAGCAACCTCCCTAATTTCTGAAAATTATAAAATCCCCCGGACCGCGTCGATCGTGTCAAGGCCTTCTGTTTCGCAATACTTTTCAAGACCGGAGATAATATCCACCGCCGCCATCGGGCTGACAAAATTGGCCGTCCCCACCTGGACACAGGTCGCACCAATCATGATAAATTCCAGAGCGTCCCGCCAGTCGGCAATGCCGCCCAGGGCCATCACCGGAATATCCACCGCGTGGACCACCTGATACGTCATGCGCAGGGCAATGGGTTTAACCGCCGGGCCGGACAACCCGGCCATCACATTGTCAAACACAATGGCCTTCCGGCGGTAATCCACCGCCATGGCCTGAATGGTATTGATCAGACTGATCCCCGCAGCGCCGCCATCTTCACAGGCCTGAGCCACCTGGGCGATATCCGCCACATTGGGGGTCAATTTAACCATCACCGGATGATCGCTGGCCGCCACCACTTTTTTGGTAATGTCCCGGGCTTTGTCCGGATCTGTCCCGTAAGCCATCCCGCCGCAGGACACATTGGGACAGGAAATGTTGAGTTCGATCAGCTGAACCGGAATGCTGTTGAGTTTCCGGATCGCCGCAAGGTAGGTGTCCTCGCTGGAACCGCCCACATTCACCACCGTGACGGTTCCCACCTGGGCCAGATGGGGCCATTCTTTTTCAATAAACGCATCCACCCCGGGGTTTTCCAACCCGATGGAGTTGATAATCCCCGAAGGGGTCTCCCAAATCCGGATGCCTGTGTTGCCGTCCCGGGGTTCAAGGGTCAGGCCTTTGGTGCACAGGCCCCCCAATTTTTCCAGATCATAATAGGCTTCAAATTCCCGGCCGAACCCAAAGGTTCCGGAAGCAGTCACCACCGGATTTTTAAAGGTGATGCCTGCAAATGTTGTTTTTAATTTTTCACTCATCCGATCAGCACCTCCCGGGGAAAGACCGGTCCGTCTTTGCACACCTTCCGGTTCCCTTCCGCTGTTTTAATACTGCATCCCAGACAAACCCCCATGCCGCAGGCCATTCGGGCTTCCAGGGAAAGATACAGCGGGTTCTTTTCCGGCACCACGCCCATAAGCGCATCCAGCATCACCTGGGGGCCGCAGGCAAAAACCGTTTCCCCGCGCTTCACCTCCACCGCATCGGTGATGATTCCGCCGACATCCACCTTCACATCATCCGCAATGGCCTCAAAGGCGTCAACCCGGTAGGCTTCATTGGAAAAACCCAGATAAGCCCGGATTTTTTTCTTCCGGTTCTTTGCTTTGAACTGGCAGCAGACATCATAAAGGGGGGCAATGCCAATCCCGCCGCCCACAACCACCAGATTGCCATCGTCCACTTCCGGAAACCCGTTGCCGTAAGGCCCTTCCAGGGTAATGGCATCCTTAGGGTCCAGCTCCGACATGA
>JAQWCN010000227.1 GCA_028705955.1 Eubacteriaceae bacterium | reverse complement strand
ACCAAAGAAATCATTTCAGAAGACGCCACCACCGTGGCGGTTGAAAAATTTGTCAATTTCTTCTTTGATGACAAGGACCAAGTACTGCCGACCCCGTCCACTTCCGGAGTGGAGTAACGCATGACCCAAGCGAAACACCCCCATCATCATGCCCGGCGGGTCTCCTCGATCCACTTTCATAAGCGGGCCTACGGCTCCACCTATACCGGTTCCATCAAGGGCGCTCTCATTTTAAAATGGAAATGTTTTTTCATCAAGACCCTGACCCTGGGCTTTGGTTATCCCTGGGCCATGTGCATAAAATACAAGGCCCAATGCCACAACCAGTACATCTGCGGCCGGCAGCTTAAATTTATCGGGGATCCCCGGGAATTGTTCCGCCACTGGGCGGTCTGGTGGGCCCTGTGCATTCTATCCTTTGGGCTCTTTTCCCACATCGTCGGCCTCCGAATGAAACAATGGGTCTCCGCCAACACCGTTTTTGCGGATACCGAAATGATCAGCCGGGAAGAAGTGGCAAAAGAAATCTACGAAGAATGGCAGGAACGCCACCAGAACTGGAAAGACGGCCGGGCCGAACGCAAAGCCGCTAAAAAAAGGATATCCAGCGATCCTTCCTACGAAGACATCCCGGATGACTATACCGACCTGACCGATGATTACGAAGAAATGCTGGAAGAATGTCAGGACTATCTGGAAGAAGACGACTGGACCCCTCCGAACGACGGAGATCTCAGCGCCTGATGGTTTCCGTTCTTCGCTGCATTCTACAAAAAAACCACACCCGGTTGAACCGGATGTGGCTTTTTATTGCGCCCCGTGCGAACACTTTTTTTAAAGGGTGATGATCCCCAAATTGATTTTCATTTTTAAAATCCGCCGAACCGACGCGTCGATGGCCGATTCCGAAAGCGTTCCGTTCTGCACTGCCTGCACCACTGACGGGATCTGATCTTTGTAGGTGGAGGAGATCATCATGTCGTTGCCGACCTGAACCGCCTGAACCGCTCCGTTATCCTGATCGATAAAATCACTGAGGCCCTTCATGTCAAAATCATCGGTAATGATCACCCCGTCAAAATGCAGGGTGTTTCTCAAATAATCGTGGACCGCTCCGGATAGTGATGCCGGTTCGGCAGCGTCCAGACAACTCATGATGTTGTGGGACACCAGCACGCTGTCCGCCCCGGCGTCGATTCCCGCTTCAAAGGGCACAAAATCAGTTTGCTCAAAGGTGTCCAGGGACCGGTCATCCCGGATGATTTCCCCGTGGGAATCCCCGTTGTCCCCATAACCCGGGAAATGCTTGAGACAAGACCCTTCCTGATTGGCCTTCATCGCCGTCACGACCACTTTGATATATTCCGCAGTTCCCCCGGCATCCAGCCCTGCCGTTCGGCTGTAAATAAAACTTCCCGAATCCGTGGCGACATCCGCAACCGGCGCCAGATTGTAATTAATGCCGTAGTCTTTTAAAATCTGGGATTTGTGGTCGGTATCCGCCTTCACCGCATCGAGGCCACCACTGGCATAAACCGCCTGGGGCGAGCCAAAATGCCCGTCCGTCAGCCCATCCACCGATGAAATCCGGGTGACCTCCCCGCCTTCTTCGTCGGAGGCGATCAGCATTGGTGTGGACGCTGCGTTCTGATAGGATTGAATTTTTGCCTTCAGCGTTTCCGGCGTTTCGTTCTCAAAATCCCGGCTAAACAGCAGGTATCCTCCCAGATGACAGCTTTGAATATCCCCGGTCTGCCCCTCCGCAGGCACCCGGGCCAGAAACAACTGCCCCACTTTTTCTTCCAGACTCATTTTCGCCAGGGTTTGATCCACCTTGGCTTCCACCGGATCCACCGTGGTGGCAACCGTTGCGGAAGCCGGAGCCGCCGCAGTTTGCTCTTCGCTCTGCCTGTGTTTCATCAGACGCAGGCCTCCGGCAATGAGCAAAACCACCACGCCGACCCCGCCGATGATCAAAACCCGGTTCTGCCATTTTTTACGGTGAGCCTGTTCAATCTTTCCTTTTTTTTTCATTTTGCTTTCCTTCTTTTATAAGATAGGTTTATTTTAGCACGATTGAAGGCGATGGTCAAAAACAAAAAAGGCCAGACTTTACGCCTGGTCTTTGGCCCGCACCATCCGGTAAGCCCAGTCCAAATCGATCACAGGGGTCTGGTGCTCCGGTTTTTCAATAATGTCCGCCATATCTTTGGCCACCGCCTGATAAAAGGAAGCCGCCGCTTTAATTGTTAAGGGGCGGTCCCCCAGAAATTGAATAAACATTTCTCCTTTGGGGTTGATCAGGAAATACGCTTCCTTCATCCGGAATTCCGGATGGGTTTCAATCACCCGGGAGGCGTAAAGCACCTTCATTATCTCAACAATCCGGTCATCGAGCCCATTGTGAAAAATCATTGCTTTTTCCCGCAGGGCATTCTGACTCGTCACAATCCGGTTGCGGTATTTGGCAAACCGCGCCGCCATAAGTTCGTCTTCGGAATGGGCAATCTTCTGAATTTCTTCGCTGGCTTTTTCAATCTGACCGGCATCCATCACATACTGCACCAGCGCCTGATGCGCCGTGTCGTGATAGACCACCAGATAATTGAGCTTTCGAGTCTGGCCGCACTCCGGACAGGTGTAATCAAAAAACGTTCCATCCAGGAGGGCATCCCGGGCTTTGGGATCATCGTGGG
>JAQWCN010000045.1 GCA_028705955.1 Eubacteriaceae bacterium | reverse complement strand
GACGGTTTCGGGCCTTACGTTATTACAACGAATAGCCGAGCAATAAGTCCCGCTTGGGATATTAGCCTTCTCAATCAATTGGGAAGTAGACAAGCAAGTTCGTGCCTTAGCTAAATCTAATTTTTTCCGATCTAATTTCATAAATTCCTCCTGCAAAACTTGATGGCACATATTTTAATGTGTTTCTATATATTAGCACGTTCATTAATGTGCGTCAAGTGTTTAATATCATTCTGCACATTATTTTTTGCGCTTTTTTAACTAAAAGGCTTCTCTATTCTGTCTCTTCGTGCTACAATAAGAATATTAAACAGTTGCTTAAGAAAGGATTAATAATAATGTCATATTTCAGCGAAAAGCTCAAGAGCGAGAGACAGAGTAGAAAATTTTCGCAAGAATATTTAGCGAAAAAATCTGGACTTGGTAGGCGAACCATTCAGGATTACGAAGCCGACAAAATTGCTCCGACGGTTAAATCTTTCGAAAAAATCGTTAAAGGTTTAGGTACTACACCAGCTGATTTTTTAAATTCTATAAATAAATTACCATCTTCTTCGATACTCAAGGAAAAAAACGGATGGGATTCACTTACTGACGATGAAAAGAAAAAAGTATTAGAGTATTATACATCTATCTCTGTTGAGTCTCTTTCTCATGTTCTTAGATTTGATTCATCAAACTCCTTAGCACAAATATTTACAAAAAAAATAGTCGAAAATGGTACTAATTTTATAGGAAATAATCTTCAAAAGTTTAGAAATGAAGCAAACCTAAGCAGAGAGGAATTCTCAAAAAAATGTGGAATCCCAACAGATGAAATTAACAAGTACGAATTGAACAAAAAAGCACCGACATGCGAATTATTGGGAAAAATAGCTAAAGCGTTGAACGTTGATGAAATTGAACTTATTGATGGTGCGATAGATTCATCAAAAGCCAGAACAATTTCTTCCGAAGAAGAATATAACCTTTCAAAACTAAAAACATATTTCTATAGCGCGTCGGATGAAGGTCAAGAAAAAATAGTCACCTACGCTGAGGATCTACTCAAGGTCCCCGAGTACCAACGTGCCCCAGACCAGGAAGAGAAATAAGCCACTTAACGCATTTTTGCGTTGAGTGAAGCAATACGGCCAGATAGGCATTTTAAGCCCTTAACTCCTCTAAGGGTACTTGGATAAGGGTAAGGCTAAAAAGATTCTCAAAACACCTGTACAGACATAGAAAATGACGAAAAAAAGTGATTCTGAGAATGGGTTATGGTAGAGGAATAGTTAACCCGTCAAATCGACGGGGCAGGTTTCCAGAAAATTAAATGGCAGCGGAAAAAACCGCCAACCTCACAGCCGAATTTTCGGCCGCCAAACTACAACCCCGGATAGAGGGGGTGAGTGAAAACCGCACCCCCTAACCCGTCAAATCAACGGGTCAGGTATCCCTAAACTGGGGATACCCCCTAATGTCCGTTAAACGGACTTTTCAAAAGGGGCAAATCACCGCCATAGAAAAACCCCCGGCAACCTTAAACAGGTCCCAGGGGCTTGATAATTCCTTCATATCGTTGTATAATGTGGGTAGAAAAGAGTGGCCCGCCTTTGGCGGTCTGCCTCTAGTTTACATGATAAAGCTACCCAACCTTATCAGGGGAGAGGGTAGCTTTTTTTAATGCCTTTAATTATCGTCTTTATGAAACGATAGAAGTAATACCACGAAGCCACCAAAGGTAAGCATCAGCATTAAACCTTCGTACACTGTCATAGTATCACCCCCAATCTTAACCCGATTGAGGCAGAAAAGCCCGCTACCCGGCGAACCACTCGTAGAGGTATTATATCAGGTGGTGGGCAAAAAGAAAAGCCCTGGGCATATCCAGGGGAAAGGAAGGCACACCATGCCACGGAAAAAGGAAGGAAGAGCAGCCCAGGGCGCCGGCACCATCAGGCAACGGGCCAATGGATCATGGGAAGCACGGTATACCCTGGGCAGAGACCCCGCCACGGGAAAGCAGATTCAGAAGTCTGTTTATGGCAAATCCCAGGCCGAAGTGCGGCGCAAATTGGCCCAAATTACCGTTGAGATTGACGGGGGAACCTATCAGGACCCTTCACGGCTAAAGGTTGGGGAATGGCTTGATATCTGGCAATCTGATTATTTAGGCGGCGTGAAGGACTCCACTAAACATGAATATGCCCAGGTGCTGCGCTCCCATATCATCCCGGCCCTGGGTGGTGCCCAGTTATCAAAAATCCAGCCCCACCATGTCCAGAAGCTCTATAACCAGCTTTGTGAGAAACTGACCGCCAAAACCGTGAAGAACATCCATGGGGTATTCCACAAGGCCATGGCTCAGGCGGTGACCCTGGGGTACATTAAAAGCAATCCCACGGACCTTTGCACCCTGCCGAAGGTGGAACGCTTCGAGATAAGCCCACTGGATAAAGAGCAAATTCCCGCATTTATTGCGGCCTGCCCCTTGGATCGGTACGGCCAACTCATTAAATTGGTGCTGTTCACGGGCTTTAGGCTATCGGAGGTCATTGGCTTAACCTGGGATTGTGTAGACTTCGAAAAGGGCACGATTCGGGCGTACAGGCAGTTTCAGCGCTTCGAAGGTGCCTATACCTGGGGCAGCCTGAAAAATGGCAAGCCCCGCATGATCACCGCTTCTAATTATGTGATGGCCATACTAAAAGACGTTCGCACGAACCAGTTAGAGGAACGCCTGGCCGCTGGCAGTGCCTGGCAGAACCCCGATGATTTCATATTTACCCACGCCGATGGGCGCCATTTATCCCACAGTGTGGTAAGGAGACATTTCAAGGACGTGGCCCAGGCTATCGGGATGCCTGCCCTTCGCTTCCATGACCTGCGCCATTCCTTCGCCGTGGTCAGCTTACAGGCGGGGGATGATATCAAGACCGTTCAGGAGAACCTTGGCCACCACAGCGCCGCCTTTACCCTGGACACCTACGCCCATGTGACAGAAGCCATGAAAAAGGAAAGTGCAAAGCGTATGGATGCCTTTATCCAGGATACCCTTTGATTTACCCTTTAGCGTACCCTTTACAGACACGAATAAAGGGTAAAACCAATGTATAATATAAACAAACGTTACCCGGAAACGGCTAAAAATAGCGGTTCTCAAAAATTATAGACTGGCAAAAAATACACCGGTCGGAATTCGAATCCTGCTACCCCCGCCATTTTGAATATCATTAAACCCCCAGGCCATGTGGCTTTGGGGGTTTTTTAGTGGTTTTGCTTTTATTTTACTTCTGCGGTGGGTGTGCCGTTGTCCAGCTTTAAGGTGACCTCTGAGATCGTAGAGAGATCAAGGTTTTTGTACGTCAGCTGGTTGTTTTCGGAGTCTGTCACCATCAGGTCCCAGTATTCGGTTTCTTCTGTGGGATCGAAGGTGATATCGACCGACTTACCATCGGCTAGGGTATCCTGCCCCATGATGTCTTCCCCCCACTGATTTACTTCCACGGGTGAAACATAAACCCCATAGATTTCCACACCAGTGCTGTTATTAAGGGTGAAATCCAGGCTGATGGCGGCAGCGTCCGTATCCGCCGTACTGGACTCACTGTCTGATCCGCCGCCACACCCAGTAATTAGACCAACACAGAGTAAAACCGCAAATAGGATGCTGAGCACCTCTAGTCTTTTCATTATCATTACCTCCTACGTTATGTAATGATTTTTATTATACTGCCTTCCTTTTAGAATTTCGTCAACCTTAAGGTTGATTTTAAAAGGTCTTTTTTACTACTCTGGCACTCAACCGTTCCTGCACCTCAACTTTTTTTAATTACTCAACCCTTGGGTTGATGCTTTTTCCAAAAGGGTATGGATGCGTTCAGTGAACGATCATTATGGTCACTGATTTTAAAAGTATGATTGTCGTGAAAAGGCACGGCGTGATAATGCCCTCGCCTATGCTGAAAAACTGACAGCCAGTGAGCGTTTCCGTTTAACCATGAAAAAGGGTGGAAAGCGCTATCTTGAAGTTGAGGCAAAGGATCTTAAAACGGGTGAGATTAAGAAGCTTGAACCCCATATCACCATCGATGAGGAGCAGATTGCCTTTGATGAACAGTTCGATGGGATGAATGTTTTAATCACCAGTGAGATTACTTTGAGTGATGAGGCCATGCTTTCGAATTACCGTGCTTTAGGCTCGATTGAGGATTGCTTCCGGGTTTTAAAAACGAATTTTGATGCACGTCCGATTTATGTTTGGACGAAGCCGCATATCGAAAGCCATTTCCTAATCTGCTTTATTGCCCTTACCATCATGCGATTGCTGGAGTTTAAGCTTGATCATACCTTTAGTCCACAGAAAATCCAGAAAGCATTGCGTTCAGCCCAATGCCATCCTTTGGATCGCGGCTACTGGGAAGTCTTCGGGAATGTGGATTTTCAAAGGATTAATGAAGCCCTTGGTATGGATTGGACCAAACGCTATGTCCCCCTTGAAAAGCTTCGACAATATGGGAAGCCCGTGTGTACAACAACGCTTTAATCAAAAAAATCAGCTGAAAGCACCGATTGATGCGGTGTTTGGCTGTTTTTTTGATTTTTAACTGTCAAAGTCGGGATGGTATTGAAAACGAAAATAAGTTATAATAGTATTAAAAAAAAGAAAACCTTTTACAAGGTTTCTACCCACACACTGTGGAGTCCGAAGACGGTTTGAATGAATTTTTATTTGAACTTATGGTGTAATCTCGTATGGTAGTTTTGAGATTGATTTCATTATAATGTAATACGGAAGGAAAGTCAAGATGAAAAAGCAATTTGGGGATTGGTATCTGGGATTGGATATTGGGACAGAATCGGTGGGATGGGCTGTGACCGATATGGCATATCAGGTTCAAAAGCTAAACGGTAAAGCCTTATGGGGTTCCCGCTTATTTGATGGTGGAGAAACAGCCGAAGATCGAAGAGGGCATCGAACAGCCCGGAGACGGCAGCAGCGTCAGGTCCAGCGACTGGGACTATTGCAGGAGATCTTTGCCCAGACCATCGCCCAAAAAGATCCTGGCTTTTTTAGACGACTAGAGGAGAGCAAATATTTAAGGGAGGACAAACAAAATCCCGAAGAATGGACAACCTTATTTTGTGATTCAGATTATACCGATAAAGAATACCATGCACAATACCCAACCATCTATCATTTAAGACAGGCACTCATGCAAAGTGATGATCCCTTTGATGTGCGTTTAGTCTATTTAGCAATCCATCATATCCTTAAAAAACGAGGGCATTTTCTTTTTCCCAATCAAAATATTCAGAGTATTACAAATTTTCAAAATGTATATATCGATTTACAAAACATGCTGCGTGATGAATTTGAGATTGCCTTACCAGACGAAAAAAAAGGAGAGATTGAAGCCGTCTTAAAAGACAATAAAAAAGGAAAGCGAGAGAAGGAAAAAGAATTAACCAATCATCTGGGAATAAACAGCAAGCAAGTTAAAGCCATCTGTGGTCTGATGATCGGGGGAAAGAAAAAACTAGCAGATATTTTTGATGATGAAGACCTAAAGCAAGAAGAATTAAACACCATCTGTTTTAGTGATGCGCTATATGAAGATAACTATCTCAAATATGAATCGATTCTCCAAGAACGGATGATCTGTATCGATAAACTTAAAGCAATTTATGATTGGGCATTGCTGGAGGAGATCCTCCATGGTCTTGAAACGATCTCTCAGGCAAAAGTGGAGGTTTACGACCGGCATAAAACAGAACTAATGATGTTAAAAGAAGTGGTAAAAGCCCATTGTCCAGAGAAATATAAAGAAATTTTTGTAGAGGTCAATAAAAAGGATAATTACGTTGCTTATATTGGCATGACAAAGAAAAATGGAAAGAAACAAATGATCGAGAAACGCTGCGACCAAGAGGCGTTTTGCAAATATATAAAGGGGATTTTAACAAAAATGCCCCAGGAGGAACGGGTACAAGTACTACTGACCAAAGCCGAGAATAACACCCTGCTTACAAAAGCAACCAATAAAGACAATGGGGTCATTCCTCACCAGCTGCACCAAAAGGAATTGGAAATTATTTTAAAAAAAGCAGAAGTCTACTTACCATTTTTAGCGCAAAAAGATGAAATCGGCTATACTGCCAGCCAAAAGATCGTCATGCTCTTTACCTTTCGGATTCCCTATTATGTTGGCCCCCTCAATCCGGCACATCAGCAGGACGATATACGAAAAGGAACCTGTTGGATCGTCAAGAAAAGTGAAGAATCCATCCGCCCCTGGAACTTTGAATCCGTGGTCGATGTTGAGGCGAGTGCAGAGAACTTTATTCGCAGGATGACAAATAAATGTACCTACCTCTTGGCCGCAGATGTGTTACCTAAAGCCTCGATCTTATACTCAAAGTTCATGGTCTTAAATGAATTAAACAATCTATGTATTGAAGGAACTCCCATTTCTGTTGAAGTGAAACAGAACATTTTTGACAATCTGTTCTTAAAGCATAAAAAAGTAACGCAAAAGCGCCTGCGCAGTTATCTCATTGCCCAGGGCGCATGCCATGCAGAAGAAACACTCACAGGAATAGATGGAGACATCAAAGCCTCAATGGCAAGTGCCATTGATTTTAAGGCTGCTTTGGGGGAAAAAGCCACTGATCATCAAATGGTCGAGAATCTCATACTCTGGATCACTCTTTTTGGAGAAGACAAAAAACTGTTAAAACGGCGGATCGAAAAAGAATATCAAACCGTGTTAACACAAAAAGAGATTGCTGCCGTATGCCGGATCTCTTGCAATGGTTGGGGACGGCTATCAAAAGAATTCTTAGAAGATATTACCGATATTGACCCGGAAACAGGCGAAATTCGCAGTATTATCCAAATGTTGTGGGAGAGCAACGATAATTTAATGCAAATTCTAAGTGGCCGTTATGCCTTTGCAGAAAACGTAAAAGCCTATAATGCAGAAGCAACCCAGGGGATGGATGGGAAAATCACCCCCGAAATACTCGAAGACTTATACGTATCCCCAGCCGTTAAGCGCAGCATTTGGCAAACCCTAAAGATCATTGAAGAAATCCGAAAGATCATGGGAAAAGCACCAAAAAAAATCTTTGTGGAAATGGCACGGGAGCAGGGAAAAAAACAGCGAACGATATCACGAAAAAATCAACTCATCAGCCTTTATAAAAACTGCAAGGATGAAAGCCGAAACTGGGTTGGAGAATTGGAAGGAAAAAGCGATAGAGATCTGCGGGGAGATCGCCTGTACCTATACTACACCCAGCAAGGCCGGTGTATGTACTCAGGAGAACCCATTCGCTTAGAAGATCTGTATAACAAGAACGTTTATGACATTGACCATATCTATCCACGCTCAAAGACAAAAGACGACAGTATGGATAATCGGGTACTGGTCAAGCGCGCCATTAACGCCAAAAAAGAGGATGTTTATCCACTCCCGACAGAGATACAGCAGGCCAGAAAAGCACTGTGGAATAGACTCTATCATAGTGGTCTGATTTCCAAGAAAAAATACGATCGTCTCACGCGGACAACCCCTTTTAAAGAGGATGAACTGGCCGGATTTATCGCACGCCAGCTTGTAGAAACAAGACAATCCACCAAAGCGGTGGCTCAAATCGTAGACCGAGTCTTTCCAGAATCAAACATTGTCTATGCCAAAGCAGGAAATGTCAGCAGCTTCAGACAGGAATATGAGCTGATAAAATGCAGAGACGTCAATGACTTCCGCCACGCCAAAGATGCTTATCTTAACATTGTAGTGGGGAACGTGTACGATACCAAATTTACCCAAAGCCCCATGAAATTTATAAAATCTGCACAAAAATATTCCTTAAATACAAAAGTAATGTATAAATATGACGTGGAGCGAAATGGAACACTGGCCTGGAAAGCCGGAGAGTCGGGAACCATTACCATGGTGCGCCGGATGATGAAGAAAAATAACATCCTCTTTACCCGTTATGCCTGTGAGGGAAAAGGCCAGCTCTTTAAGGTGCAGCCCCTTAAAAAAGGAAAAGGTCAGCTTTCACTAAAGGGCAGTGATCCTAAAATGTCCGGAGAAGAAGGCATTAAAAAGTATGGGGGATACAAAGATGTGATGAGCGGATATTTTATGCTAGTAGAACATACTGCTCAAGAGAAACGAATTCGGACATTGGAAGTGGTGCCAATCTATATGGCTAGAGCCTTGAATGAGGATACCCAGAAACGAATGGCCTATTGTAAAGAACTGGGATTGGTAGACCCCAGAATACTTATTCTACGGATAAAAATCAATGCATTGTTAGAGGTGGATGGGTTCCGGATGCATATTACTGGGAGAAGTAACGATAATATATCCATCAAGAACGCAAATCAATTTTTGCTAAGCACTGAACAGGAAATGTACCTTAAAAAAATATCGAAGTTTAACAACCGTAAAAAAGAAAATCCGGCATTAAATATAACAGATTTTGATAAAATAACAAAAGAAGAAAATACAGAGCTTTTTAAATGTATGGTACAAAAATTAGGGAACAAACCCTATAATGTATTGTTAAGCAAACAATTTAAGGTGCTAAATGATAAAGAAGATCCATTTAGAAGCCTCTCCATTGAGGAGCAATGTATCGCACTAATGGAAATCATGCATTTCTTTGAGTGTAATGTCGTTGTATCCAATTTAAAATTGCTTGGTGGGGTTGAAAAAGCAGGTAAACTATTAATGAATAAAAACATCATGAAATGGAGCAGTATTTTCTTAATCAATCAATCCGTCACCGGCGTATTTGAACAACGCATCAACCTGCTAGAACTATGAGCTGGAGAACCATTGTCATTACCCGGCGGGCCAAATTAGAGCTAAAGCTTAACAGCATGGTGGTGCGAGAAGAAGACCAGATCACCAAGATCTATCTGGGTGAAATGTATATGCTCATTATCGAAAACACCGCCGTCTCCGTCACCGTTAGCCTCTTAAGTGAACTCATGAAACGCAAAATTAAAGTGATATTTTGTGATGAAAAGCGCAATCCAAGCTCAGAAATGCTGCCCTACGTGGGCAGCCATGATTCCAGTGCCAAAATAAGAGAACAGATTGCCTGGCAAAAAGAAATGGTTGAATTAGTCTGGACAGAAATCGTAACAGAAAAAATCAGAAAACAGGCAGAACTGTTAATGCATTATGGAAAAGAAGAAGCGGGGTTGCTCATAGACTATGCCAAAGAGGTCAAGCTTATGGATACAACCAATCGGGAAGGCCACGGGGCAAAGGTTTATTTTAACGCCCTCTTTGGAAAAGCCTTTACCCGTACCGCAGACCATCCCATCAATGCGGCCCTCAATTATGGCTATGGTATTTTACTCTCTGCCTTTAATCGAGAAATCGTGGCCAATGGTTATTTAACCCAAATTGGATTATTTCATGATAACCAGTTTAACCCCTTTAATCTCGCATCCGATTTAATGGAGCCTTTTCGGCCTCTGGTGGATGCAAAGGTGATTGAAGATCCACCTAATACCTTTGGTAAAGAAGAAAAGCATCAGTTATTAACCTTTTTAAATCAAGAAGTAACAATTAATGGAAAAAAACAGGTGGTGACCAATGCCATTAAAATCTATTGCAGGAGCATTTTTGAAGCCATCAACCAAAAGGATTTAGCAGAAATCAGGTTTTATCGAAATGAGTTATCGATTTATGAGAATCATTATCATGTTTGACCTACCCATGACAAGTAATGCGGATATCCGAGAATACACCCGCTTTCGAAAGTATTTGATCGGCAGTGGCTTTTTAATGATGCAGCAATCGATTTATTGTAAACTGGCCCTTAATTTAACCGCCGCCAATGCCATTACAGCCAATGTACGGAGGAACAAACCAGAAGAAGGATTGGTACAGATACTGGTCGTCACAGAAAAGCAATTCTCTAAAATGGAATACATTGTAGGGGATAAACGGGTTGAAACCTTGGATACGGATGAACGGCTGGTGATACTATGAAACTATATCATCCGTACCTAGAAATACCCATTGTATTAGAGGAAAATAAGCATTATCAGCTTATCATTGAAAATCCAGGAATCTATTCAGAGCTAATGGTTGAATTAAAAGGGCAGATAGCGGGAGAAAAGGGACGGTTTGTGTTGTCACGAGCGGATGAATTACTCAGCATTTCAAAAACAACGGATCTGTGCATTGATTTTTTTGATAGTGATGTCAATCAACGAAAGATCGTGACGGCACTGCACCATCTTTTAGCTAAACAGGCAGTAAATGAGGTTTGGTACCTCAAAACACAAAAGTGTTTGGCGGATTTGGCTGCCTATGTCAATGCATTGACCCAGGATTTTGAATTGCCCTTAAGCGTTTCCGAACACTATCAAATGGAGGATATATTAAAATTAATGGGGGTGACCATTCGAAGCCATCCCGTTAATCTCCTAGAGAAAATCGTAGATTATCTTAATGTGATGGGGAAAATTGGAAAAGTAGAACTCTTTGTCTTAGTAAATTTAAAAAACTGGCTCAATGAAAGCGATTTTATGTTATTATATGATTATATTGAGTATCAAAAAATTCAGGTTCTCTTTGTGGAAAGTACCCAAAGGATGGGTGAATGCAGTCAAAGAGAAAAATTTCGTATTATTGATGTGGATGGCTGTGTGATTTGATGCTTAAAATAGGTATGTTTGGCGATAATCCATGCAAAATTACCATGTTGTGGTGGCATGACATTTTCAATTTGAGGTTTGAGAATGGTGTAGTTTTGTATGGTAGTCAAGCATGTCTGCCGCCGTGATGGTCATCGCACCCGTTTGAGAATGGTGTAGTTTTGTATGGTAGTCAAGCTTGGAAATAAGCAGAACGATTGAATAGAGGGTTTGAGAATGGTGTAGTTTTGTATGGTAGTCAAGCCCGTAACCGTAGAGCCCAGGCTTTTCCCCCGTTTGAGAATGGTGTAGTTTTGTATGGTAGTCAAGCTATAAAATACAATGAAATTGGCAAATTCCCGTTTGAGAATGGTGTAGTTTTGTATGGTAGTCAAGCTTTGTCATATAGGCTCATGAGTAGCTCCCCGTTTGAGAATGGTGTAGTTTTGTATGGTAGTCAAGCTTTAGGTGGGCTGGCTATTAAACCTTATATGTTTGAGAATGGTGTAGTTTTGTATGGTAGTCAAGCCCTGGAGCAATGTATCACAGAGTTAGAGGGGTTTGAGAATGGTGTA
>JAQWCN010000226.1 GCA_028705955.1 Eubacteriaceae bacterium | reverse complement strand
ACCGGAAGTCAACCTGTAAATCTATTTTGGAATTGCAGCAAAAGCTGCTGAATAATCAGATAAAAATGCGAAAGCATTCATAAACATCAAAAGCAAGCGTCAAAAGGCCCCGTTTCCATAGGAAGCGGGGCCTTTTGTGATAGAGGGTTATTCTTTTAATTTTAACGGTTGGCAAAAATGGTCATGGCGTGTTCCACATCCCGCTGCATGGCCTGTCGGGAAGCCTCCGCCATGGTGTCAAAACGCAGGCTGTCCGGATCGGTGCTGTTTTTTTGAAGGGCCCGGACACCGTTGCCGCCGGCCAGGGACATGTAGGTAAAATAGTTGATCTTGGTGATGCCGTTGGCGATGGCCCGGTGGAATTCTTCATCCGATACGCCGGAGCCGCCGTGCATGACCAGAGGCAGGTGCAGGGCATCCCGGATTAAAGCGACCCGTCCGACATCCAGCACCGGTTTGGTGGTGTAGATGCCGTGGGCCGTGCCAAAGGCGATGGCCAGGGCATCGATGCCGGTGTCGGCGACAAAGGTTTTGGCCGCTTCGGGGTCGGTATAACAGGCTTCCGGCGGTAAATCGGATAAATCGTCGGAGCCGCCGCCTCCTTCCGGGCGGAGCACCCGGCCCAGTTCCGCTTCGACAGACGCGCCGTATTTCGAGGCCAGGGCGACCGTCGCATGGCTCTTTTCGGTATTTTCCGCCGTCGGCAAAGCGGATCCGTCAAACATGACCGAAGTGAAACCCAGATCCAGGGCCTGCTTGAGATAATCCAGATGTTCGCCGTGATCCAGATGGACACAGACCGGAACCGTGGCTTTTTCCGCCATGGCCACCATGATGGGGCCAAGGACGGCCAGCGGGGCGATGGGTTCATGGAGCTCTGCGTGCTGCAGAATTACCGGTTGATTTAATTTTTCGGCGGCGTCCAAAACTGCCCGGATACTTTCCAGATTGGTGGTGTTAAAGGCACCAACGGCAAAGTGACCGGCCATGGCTTTTTTAGAAATTGCTTTTAAAGTGACAAGCATTTTTAGTTCACCGTCCGTGCTGCGACAATGGCCACGCCCGAACCAGCCACGTTGGGGATCAGTACGTCGCCCAGGGCTACCGGATGGGTCAGCGGCGTTTTGCGGATGGCCTCCATGGCGTCGTGCATCAGGCGCCGGGGAATGGGGGTGGCGGATTTTACCGGCACTGGAATCTGGCCGGCGTCAGTAATGCGGATCATCGTAGAGGTTAAAAGCCGGACCGGGTCTTTCCATTCGCCTTCGGCAAAGGTCAGTCCCCGGGGACAGGTGTTGCCGGTGCAATCGGCAATGGTGTTGTCATCCCCGATGGTGACCGTCATTTCACAACTGTTGGGACAAGTGGTGCAGCACATCGTAACTTTTTTCATAGTGTTTTTCCTTTCAATTTGATAGTACCGTCCCAAATGGGGACAGGATCATTGGGTTTGGTTTGAAGTGGAAAGCCTTAATTTATTGTTCCACAACGGTGACACTTACGGGGCCGCTGCATTGGGCGAGATCTTTGGGGGTCAGGCGGACGGTTTCCATGATGCTGGGCACGTAGGAGCGGGCTTTTGACCCTTTGCGGATCACTTTGCCGCCGCAGGTGACCTGGGTTATCCCGTTTGCAATGGGGGCGCCAACCCGGAATTTAAGGGTTACCGGTGTTTTACGGTCCGGTTCGAGGGTGGAGGGAACGGTGTAACGTACCGGGCCTTCTGCCGTGACGGGTTGGGTGACTGGGGAAGCGGTGCGCTGACCCGCCGCGAAATCTGCTGCGTTGCTGCCGGCGTCCTGAGCTTCTGTGGTCACATTGTCCACCACGTCGTGAACATGGAGGGCGTTGCCACAGGCAAAGATTCCGGGGACAGAGGTTTCCAAGGTATCGTCGACGACGGCACCACCGGTGACCGGGCTCAGGGTGACGCCGGCTTTAATGGAGAGTTCGTTTTCCGGGATCAGTCCGACTGAGAGCAAAAGGGTGTCACAGGGAATGTTGCGTTCTGTGCCGGGAATGGGGTTGCGCTGGCTGTCCACTTTGGCGACGTCCACGGATTCCACCCGGTTGATGCCGTTGATCCGGGTGACGGTGGTGGAGAGATGCAGCGGGATATCAAAATCGTTCAGGCAGTTGATGATGTTGCGGGTCAGGCCGTTGGCGTAGGGCATGATTTCGTAAACCCCTTCTACGGTGATGCCTTCAAGCGTCAGACGCCGGGCCATAATTAGGCCGATGTCTCCAGATCCCAGAATGACCACCCGGTTGCCGGGTTTCAGGTTTTCCAGGTTGACATAACGCTGGGCGATTCCGGCGGTAAATACGCCGGCGGGCCGGGTCCCTGGAATTTTGATCGCACCCCGGGTCCGTTCCCGGCAGCCCATGGCCATAACGATGGCGCCGGCTTTAAAGGTGAGGATGCCTTCCCCGGTCATGGCTGTGATTTCCCGTTCCGGGGTGACGGAAAGAACCATGGCGTTTAAATAGGAATCGATGGGAGCGGATTGGACTTCGTTGATGAACCGTTCGGCGTATTCGGGGCCGGTCAGCTCTTCTTTAAAATAGTGGAGACCAAAGCCGGAATGGATGCATTGGTTGAGGATGCCGCCCAGTTCGTCGTTGCGTTCGATCACCGCGACGGATGCGCCTTTTTTGCTGGCGGCCAGGGCTGCCGCCAAACCGGCAGGGCCACCGCCGATAACAACGACATCGTAATTATAG
>JAQWCN010000225.1 GCA_028705955.1 Eubacteriaceae bacterium | reverse complement strand
AAAGGCCGGGTTCTGGTTAAAGATGACCGGCAGATCAATTTTATGCAGACCTACGTCATGACCAAATTCAGCAGCGACATGGAATACACCAACGAAATCAAAAAACTGGTGGCCGCTGTTGCCCAGGCCTATCCGGACGAACGGGCGCAGCGGATTCCGGTTTTGCCGGAAGTATTTGTGGCCTCCATGATGAGCGACTACGGCGACATGGGAAGCCCTTCCAAACAAGTCATGCTGGGACTGGATACAGAAAAAGTCACCCTGTCCGGCTTCTCCCGGCTCTACACCCCCTTCACCATTATCGGGGAAGCGGGCAAGGGCAAGACCAATGTCCTCAAGATCGTCTTAAAACAAATCGAAGGCCAGGGGGAAATCTACCTGTTCGACTCCAAAGTTATGGAATTGTACAATTACCGCGGGAAACCCGGGGTGCATTATATTGGGGACGCCAAAGACGTTCCCGAATTTACGGAAAACTTTGAAGCCCGGATTCAGAAACGCACCGCCCTGTTTAAAGAACAACTGGCGGCAAACCCGGGCATCATGCCCAAAGCCATCTTCGCAAAGATGGCGCCCTGTTATCTGGTCATCGACGACGTCGACGATTTTATCGAACGGACCAAACCCGGAACCGCCAAAATCGCCCAGCTCATGCGGGACGCCAGCGGCGTGGGCATTTCCGTCATCCAGACTTGCCACAGCGGAAAGATGAAAGGCTTCGACGAAGTCACCAAATTTGTCAAAGCATCGGTGGACGGGCTGGTCCTGGGCAATCAGGGCACGGCCAATATCTTCCCTATCACCTCTCCGAGGGAAATACCGGAATTTAAAGACGGCTGTCTGTTCCATAACGGCATCTACACCCGGATCAGAATTCCCCGCTACGGCGAATAAAGCAGGCTGAAAGGAGACCAAAATGACGACGGATGAAGCGGCTCATGGTAAAGGGAATGCTGGCAGGCGGAATTTTTAGCATCGTTGGAGCCTGCTGTATCGGTGTGGTTATCGTCAACCGCATCAAAAAAATAAAAGCAAAAAATACTGACCGCATCTTTATGCTGGTGTTGGGAACGGGCTTTTTAATCATGGGATGTTCCATTTTGATTGCATCATTTAGTGAATCCAGGCTTGCGGCAGTCATCGCTTTTGTCATTCTGGGTTTATGGTTCCTTTATCTGGCATGGCGGCAAATAGCCAGTCTGATTGTCTGTAAGCAGAAAATTTGGGCTGAGTATTGTGGCTTCAGCTTGATCCCCGGTCGTTTTGGAAATATGGCCGCACCGGTTTTTGCCTACACTTATGGCGGTCAAACCTACAAACAGCAAAGCGGGGCCAGCCACACCCTGGGTTATGTACAGCGGCGTTTTAAAGAAGGGGAACAGGTGATCATCAAAATCGATCTGAAAGAACCCGAAAGACTGATTGATTCCCCAAAAATCCCTGGTGTATTCTTCCTGTTTCTCGGATGCGGGCTGGCAATTCTGGGAATGAGTTGTTTGATGCTTTGATCGTTACGGAAGTGAGAAGAAGCGGGTTAGGGGATCGGTCCTGAAACGGGTTATAAGAAAAAACGGGAAAAATAAGGGAAAACAGAGCGTCACATTGGTGAGCGTGAATGAAAAAAGGAATAGAAAATTCAGGAAGCCGTTTCCTGAAAAATCAAAAGAATAGAGGAGATGAAATGATTATTGCTTGGGTGTTGTCGATGGCGGTCGGAATGCTGTGTCTGGGCGTGGTGGTGTACCGGGTGCGATATCCGGACCGGCCGGTCCGGATTCTGGTCAATGCCAATCCGTCGGCGGTGGAACAGGTGAAACTCGCGGGATTTGGTATTTTCATGAACATGATTGGGATCTTTGGCATCGGGATGGACAGACTGGACACGGGCTGGTCCCGGATTGGTTTTGTCGCATCCCTCGGGGCGCTGTTTGTCTTCCTCACAGTGTTAAGTGTTCTGAATGATATCCTGTGCACCTATCCGGTCAAAGCGGTGTACGAGGGGGTCACCTTATCCGCACCGGGGCAAAACACAGGGGCGCGGAAAGCCATGCCGCATTTCTCCTACGATTATAATGGCGTTCATTATCAGGCCCAGGCGCCTGCGGCTTACAGCATCACATGGGTCAACAAACGTTTTGTGAAAGGCCGGGTTTATCAAATTAAGATCAATCCCAAAGCGCCGTCGGAGATTAAAATAACCAACCGGTTTCCCAAGGAATTTTGGCTTTACGCCATTTTGTCCGCCGCCACGCTGATCGGGCTGATCGGTTTGGTTTAATCGGGAGATGAAAGGGCAGCAAAAAAAATCAGGTAAAAATGAAAAAGGACAATAAAAGAACGAAGGAGATTAAAATGAAAAAAAAATTAGGATTATTGAGTGTATTAACTGTGATGGCCGCGGTACTGGTGTGTGGGTGTGTTTCCAGCAAAGACGCCAGTTTTAAAGTGGGAAATGACACCGTCCCTTCTCTTTACAGCGTGGTGGGGGAACGGAAACTCAACGGTCAGGAAAGCGGAACCGATAACGGTGTCACCTCTTTAAAACTGACCTATAAAGGCGGGGATGTCACCAAGGATGACATTGTCAAATACGCCCAAACCCTGCAGGCCCAGGGGTACAGCGTGACCTCCGGGGCGGATACCACCAAGGATTCCTTCGATTTGCAATTGGGCAAACAGTCGGTGGACGCAGGCTCCGTGCTGCTGATGGACATCAGCTATCAA
>JAQWCN010000044.1 GCA_028705955.1 Eubacteriaceae bacterium | reverse complement strand
ACAGTATTCACAATCCCCGTCCGGAACCCCGGGTTCGATTAATATTTTATCCCCGGGTTTAAAATTCGTAACCTGGTTGCCAACTTTAACCACCGTCCCGGCCACTTCATGACCCAGACCAATTTTCTGATCCGGGTCTTTCGGAGGGATAAACGGACCGAATTCAAATCCGTGAATATCCGACCCGCACATTCCAACATACCCGACTTTCATAAGAATTTCGTGGTCCTGCGGTTCCTTGACTTCGCATGCCTGAATTTCAAATTTCTTCGGCGTTACCAAGATTGCTTCTGAATTTTTCATCTTCATTACTCCTGATTCTTCAATTCTTTATACGTCAATACCAATTTATTCAACGTCACCAATGTCTTCGATGGATTCTCCCCGGGTTTCAATCCCAAAGAAGAAGATACTGACAGCAATGATGACCGCGACAATGGAAATTAATGTGAATACCCCGCCGGCACCCATGCTACTGGCTACAGAAGTCACCAAAAATGGGAAGAACACATTGCTGACCCGTCCCATGGCGTTACTAAATCCCGATCCGGACAATTTAGCGGAAGTCGGCCACATTTCCGGAACATAAACGGCTGATGCATAACAGACGTACATGTAAATAACGGTATTCAACAAAAATGTCCATAAAATCAATGCTCCCATTGAGGTCTGATGCCCGGTAATCACACCGAGGACTGCCATTCCAAGCAGAAGCACTACACCCATGATCCGGCGCGGAACTTTATCCATAATCAGTGATGCGATAAAGATACCAAACGGTGCGCCAAATAATCCGAACATGGTCATAAACTGAGATTGGGACGTATCGTATCCCAATGATGTTAACATCGAAGGCATCCAGTTCATCAGCGTGTACTGAATGGTATTCATACCGATCAAAACCAGAGAACCAACAATGGTTCTTCGCAGCAGTTTCCCTTTAAAGAGCGCCGAATACGGTAATTGTTTGACTTCTTTCGGTGCTTCGGTCACTGGTGGCAGCGGTTTTCCTGTCGATGCTTCAATTTCTTTTTCGATCGTCGTCATGATTTCATCAGCTTCATCCAACCGGCCCTGGGTTTCCAGCCATCTTGGCGATTCCGGGAACTTTTTATAAATAAAGATGCAGGCGATAAGCGATAAAATGGATGGGATTGCGAACTGAATTCTCCAGTTCATAGCATAGCTGACTCCTGTAGACACAATCAGCAAGGCAACCCCGTTGCAAATGGGATGCGCCCAGTTTCCGATAAAGGAGGTCCGGCTCGACCAGGTTCCACGGTTTCTTCCCGGAACATATTCCGTAAATCCGGCAAACAATACAACCAGCAATGCCCCGAGTCCGAAACCCTGGATCAATCTGAAAACATAGAGCACATAAATATTGGGTGATAACATCCCGCCGACCATCGCAGCAATATGAATGCCTTCGTATAAGAGAATACTTTTCTTTCTGCCGATTTTATCCCCGATCGGTCCGCCGACAAGCGCTCCAAACAATTGTCCTACTGTATAGATGGTGCTCCACATGGCTAAAAGCGTGGTTCCTTTTTGAAGCCAGTGCACTTCATTCAAAAGAATATTCTGAACTGAACCGCCAATCCCGTTGGACCAGCAGACCAACAGTGCAAAAGCTGTGACCAGCCACATTTTTACATGCCAGCTTGAATTTGGCAAACGATCCAGTCTGGCTCCGATATTAACATTCGTTTTATTTGACATATTTATCCCTTTTTTCCTTTTTTCCTAATCTGCTCATTCCAAGCATTACCAATTTTACCGAACCGCACAATCTGCCAATTCTGTTTTTAGCTCTTCTTCCATCACAGACCAAGCCTTCCTAAAATCCTGGTCTTTGTTCCAAAGTGCTGGAGGTCCCAGAACCACCATATCAGCCCCCGCTTCATAAAGCGGGCGGTACAGCTGGCTGTTCATGGATCCATCTGCCTCAATCAGAAAGTGAAGTCCTCTTTCTTTTCTTATCCGGGCTAGGTCTTTAATTTTGACAAACATCTGCGGATCGACAGGCTGTCCGGAAATTCCCGGATCCACAATCATGATCGTCACTTTATCCACCAGGGGCAAATAATAATCGATGGTACTCAACGAAACGGAAGGGCTCAATGCAACTCCCGCCCGACAGCCCAACGCTTTAATTTTGCGCATCGTCACAAACGCATCCCCTTCGATACAATCCGTATGCGGCGTAATCCAGGTTGCGCCTGCGTCCGCAAAACATTTTAAATAATTTTGAGGATGGGCAATCATCAGATGGGCATCCATCGGTTTGAGGTTCTTGACATGCTGGTTCAAATAATCCAGAAAGTCCGGTCCAATCCCAAAACTTGGAACGTAAACCCCATCTTTTATATCCATGTGAAGAAAATCAGAATAGGCATTAATGATGTCCATTTCTTCTTTTACATGGAACAAATCGCAGCAGCCGACCGACGGTGCAATCATCAGCTTCCTTTTGAAATGATTTTCCTGATCTTTTCCGGTAATCTTCGGATTATTCTTTTCAGTCGTCATAATCGTAATTAAAGATGACTTTGATCGCTTCTTTTTTCGCCATGGCTTCAAACCCTTCCTGCCAGTGGGATAAGCCCATACGATGGGTAATCATCGGCTGTACCTGGATTGCACCGGATGCAAGCAGGCGGATCGCATTTCTCCAGGTTGTGGAATCATAAGCCATATGACCGATAATGCTCTTGTTCCAGGCCGTAATGTCGTTGATGGAAAATTCAAGCGGTTTAAAGCCCATGCCAACCCGGACCACTTCACCGTTTGGCCGCAACATTTCGATCGCTTGTTTAAGAGCTATGTTCGCGCCGGAACATTCAACCACCAATCCCAAATTGTCTCTTCCGCAAATTTCAGTACAACGGGCAACCACATCTTCTGTTGACCCGTTAATGCAATGGGTGGCTCCCAAGGTTTTGGCAACACCAAACCGCACTTTGGTATCTTCTTCCAAACCGACCATTACGATATTCACCGCTCCCATGATTCTGGCGATCTGAACCGAAAACAACCCCAGTGGACCAGTTCCAAAAACAACCACATCCTGACCTGGCATAAGGGATGATTGCTGGGCAACCGCTTTATACGCATTACAGATTGGATCCAAAACCGCCGCTTCTTCATATTTGACATTTTCCGGGATTTCCCAAATGGCATGTTTGTGGATTCTTAAAATTTCCCCTGGGATCTTGCAATATTTTGAAAAGCCACCGCCCCATCTGTTATTATCCAGTCCCAGGTTTACCTTGTATTCACAGCAAAGGAAATCGCCTTTTTCACACGCCGGACATACCCCGCACACATGACCGCTGTTGTCTGATACGATGCGCTGACCTACTTTCCAGTCCGTCACGGCTTCGCCCACCTTGACAATTTCCCCGGCAAACTCGTGACCTCTGACAGAATTAAATTCATCAGACCCATTATCGACGTTATAATGTTTCATATCTGCGCCGCAGATCGCTGCTGCCTTCACTTCGATAATGATATCTTCGGGACCGCAGGTTGGTTCCGGTACATCAATCATTCTGTAGCCACCAAATTCCTGACCATATCTTGCTAAAGCTTTCATAAATAATACCCTCCGTATTTTTATTGGTTCCTCAAAAGCTTCGTTCTTTTGATAAAATCATTGTAGCACGATTTCTTTTTGTTTTCAAGTCTTTTTTGTCTGTTTCGCAGATTAATTTTCTGTTTCAAAGATTTTTATCCACAATAAAGTTTGTTTTTTAGATTTTTTTTATCATTATTCCATTGCCTTTCATAAAAAAAACTGTCGCACTAAGCCACTTATCCATCCCAACGGTTGAATTTTGGTTCATGCGACAGCCCTTTAAAAGCGAATGCGCTATTTTCTTTTTGTCATTATTCGTGTACAATATTAAAAAAAGGGATTGTTCCCTTTTGGAAATCAAAACAACAAAGGCGGTTATCCCATTGCAAATCACAGACGGAAAAGAACATCTTGATCAAATCAAACAACTTATGATCGAATACACCACCCGGCTGGACCGGGACCTATCCTTTCAGAATATCGATACAGAATTAAAAAATCCGGCCCGCAAATATACGGCACCGGAAGGTGAACTGCTCATCGCACTGGACGACCAGGGCGTAGCGCTCGGAATGGTTGCCTACCACAAGCATTCCCCCCAGCGCTGTGAAATGAAAAGATTGTACGTCCGCCCCGAAAGCAGAGGACTGCGTCTGGGTGAACGGTTAATAAAAGAAATTCTGAAACACGCAAAGGCAGCAGGCTTTTCCGAAGTTGTCCTCGACACCATCACGCCGCTGCAAGCGGCCATCCATCTGTACACCAGGGCCGGGTTTCAGGAATGCGAACCCTATTATCATAATCCCATGGACGATGTGGTGTACATGAAAAAGAAATTCTGACGAAAGCCCCGGCCTGTCCTGATTTCTGCCATCAGTGGACCATCTTCACGCACAAGCCCGCCATGTACAGCCCGCATAAAACGAGGGGGATCATCCCGTCATAATACCCGGTCACCGGTTCCAGCTGATAATACACCATATAACAAACCATGCTGATGATCCCAACGCCCACGGCTGCCACACACCAAACCATCGACGGGGTCCAGTCCATCTTCCCGACGCCGTAGAGGGCACCCACTGTCGCCAGTGCGAACACCGTCCATCCCACGATCAGCAAAAGCTCCGTGGTTACCGGCCGTTTTAAAAAGAAAGATGTGACCAGGAACAACACGATGTAGGCGATCACCCCGCCAAGGGGCAGACTCCATTTTGGGAAAAGCGTTCGGGAAACCACGACGCCCTGAATCCCCTTGACCGCCAGCACGACCCCGGTAATGCCACTGGCCGCTGCCAGGATAAACAAAACGACAGAAAGCATTTCCGGCGCCCCTCCTGCCGGCTTAAACGCCACGGCCCACCAGATCAGATAAAAGCCGCAGCATACGGCCACCCCCAGATTTCCCCAAAACAGTTTTCCAAACGCATCATTCAAATGCAACATTGTCATTGTTCCCGCCTCGATTTTTTTCTAACTATTCCGGTCATTCCCCGGCTGTTGCGTCTTCTTCCATTTTTTCCAGCTCTTCATTGAGTTCCGCCATGGCCCGGTCATTTTTATCGTCATCCATGAAATACCGCAGAATAAAATTGATCACCACATTGGCCACAATACACACCCAGCACAGCAGCGGGTTGATAAAGATAAAGATCACGGCCCCGGCGATGGTCACAAAACTGACCACACTGGTCCGTTCTTCCATATGCAGCTGATGATTCAGCAATTGATACATCTTTTTCAGATCGTCGGTGGGATGCACGCGCATTTCCTCGATCCGGCGCTGAATCGCCTCCGAATCGACGCCCTCCACCTTTTCCGCATCCAGACAGGCACAGCGGTACACGTCTTTAAACGTGCCGCGGATCATCAGAATCTCCAAAACTGCCATAAGCATCACACACCCCAGATACATCCCCATCCCCCAACGGGCATGGGGATACGTGGCAATCATCTCCGTGGTTTTGGGAAACAGGGCGATCAAAAAAAGCAGCCCCATGTTCAGTCTGGCTGAACTGTGTTCTTTAAACGTCGGGAGGGAAAAAGTCCGCACGTGCATAATCCAGATTTCACCCAGCACCACAAAGCTGATGGCAAAGGCCGTAAAGGGGGTAAACAATTGCCAGAGCTGATCGGTACTGCGCAGATCCACCACCGGCATTTCCAACACCAGCAGCGTAATGGCGATGGCCAGCACTGCGTCAAAAAAAGTGATGACCCGCTCGCCCCGGGCGTTTTTTATGTCCTTGATAACCGATTTATTAAATTTCACATTGACCTCATTTCTAACCGGAAGCCCCGGGCCTCCTTCAACAAAAAAATCAAAACGCCATCACCCTGCCCACCTGCATTTGGGTGACGCGATCCCCCAGCTCTTCCCTGAGAATTTTATAGCCTTTATCCCCGGTGCAATGGCCGGTGATCACAGTTTGGATTCCCGTTTCCCGAATCCGCCAGGCCAAATCCCGGACTTCTTCCCCGGACCTTGCGTAAAGATGGAATCCGCCAATCAATGCGTTAATTTTTTGATCCGGGAAGGTTGCTTTCACTTCCCGGATGATGGTGTCCGCTCCACCGTGGGAACAACTGTTAAAAATCACAAGCCCCTGTCCAGTCTGGATCACAAGACTCTGTTCATGACTGAAATCATCGGGCTGCCATCCCTTGTCACCGTAGACAACCATGTTGTTTTTTTTCCCCATCTCCGAAAGACCGGGAGTTTTATGGGGAATGAGATAAACCCCGGGAAAGAGCGTGTAATCCCCGGATACAAATACAATCCGCTCCTTATAATCACTCAGGATATGCCGGGGAAGGCCAATGTATTGATACTCAGCCCCTTTTTTTTCGTAGCAATTTTCTCCGGCGCCTTCTCTTAAATAAAAGGATGCCTGGTCATTTTCTTTAAAAAAGTCGGCCATGCCATCGGCGTGGTCGTAATGGGCGTGGGACAACACACCGGCGTCCACCGCCCGAATGGAAAGGCCCAGAGCCTCTGCGTTCTTAAGAAACAATCCGGAAGCTCCGGTATCCAGCAAAATCTTCTTCCCCTGGTTTTCAATGTAAATACTCAGGCCCCACTCACCGCTCAAATCCCCGCCGGCGATATTATCGACAAGTACCGTGGCTTTCATGATTTTCCTCCTGAATTCCTTTTTATTTTCCTTTTTTCTGCCCTTCCTGGCTTTTTTGCATCTGTTCCGCCAGCAGTGCATACATCACGGCCGGTTCCACCGGTTTGGACAGGTGCGCATTCATCCCCGCGGCCAGGGTCCCCGCCGTGTCTCCATTAAAGGCATCCGCCGTCATGGCGATAACCGGGATGGTTTTGGTCTGGGAATGGGTGCTGGCCCGAATCGCTTTGGCTGCTGTCAGGCCGTCCATGACCGGCATGCGCACATCCATTAAAATGGCGTCGTAGGTTCCCGGTTCCGATTGTAAAAAAGTTTCGAGACCTTTTTTCCCGTTTTCAGCCAAATCCGTTTGGACGCCCTGACTTTTGAGCAGACGCATGGTAATATTGGCATTAAGGGGCTGATCTTCACAAAGCAACACCCTTTTTCCGGGTAACACTTGAGCCCAGGATTCATCCTTCTTTGCAGATTTCCAGGCTTTAATCTGTCCGTCCGTCGCCTTGGCCATGGGCAGCATCACCGTGACGATCGTCCCTTCGCCCGGAGTGCTGTCAATGGTGATGGAACCCGCCATCATTTCCACCATTCGTTTGGTAATGGACAGCCCCAAACCAGAATCCCGGTTGACGGTCAGCCGGTTATTCTCTTCCTGACTGAAAGGTTCAAAAATGGTGGGCAGATAATCCGGGCTGATCCCGGACCCCGTGTCCCGCACAATCATTTGAACGTTCAGCTCATCCACCATCTCAGCCAGAACACTGCATTCAAAAGTGACTTTTCCCCCTGCCGGCGTAAATTTGACCGCATTGCTGAGCAGGTTCATTAAAATCTGATCGACCCGGTTTTGATCGATGGACAAACAGACCTCCGGAAAGCTCCCAATTTTAGTGTCCAGCACAACGCCCTTTTTGTCCGCAATCGGCGCAATGAGGGCCAACACATTGTCCACCAGCTTCCGGCCTTCCACAACCCCTGGGGCAAGCACCATTTTTCCACTTTCAATTTTACTCATATCCAATGTGTCATTAATAAGCTGAAGCAGATACCGTCCGGATGTTTCCAGCTGATCCAAATCTTCACGCATCCCAGGATCCGACGTTTTGTTTTGAAGCAAGGTCGTCAGACCCAAAATGCCGTTAAGGGGCGTGCGCATGTCGTGACTGATGGTGGAGAGAAATTGGGTTTTGGCCTGATTTTCTGCCTCGGCTTTTCGGACCGCCACTTCCTGCTGTTCCGCCCGGATCTGAAGGGACGCATCGGTAAACACCGTGTAGTAAACCGGCAGTCCTTCTTCCTCCCTGATATAAACAGATGAACTCGCAATCCACATGATCCCTGTTCCTTTTTTTAGCCGGAAACGGTAATTAATCCGTTCCTTCCTGGCGGCTTTTTCTTTGATCTCCCGGATCAGCCCGGTGACATCTTCCGCCACCACCAGTCCTCCAATGACCATGCTTCCCGCTTTGCTGTATTCTTCCCGGGTCATGCCACACATTCTGGCCACCCCGTCACTAAAATATTTCGTTTTGAGATAGGGCATCGTCCCGTTTTTCGTGTTGATGCTGTAAACTGCAACCCCTCCCGGAATATTAGCCAAAATGTTACTGAGCATCAAATCCTTCTCGTGGATTTCCCCCAGCAATTCTTTGTATTTGCGGTTACTGCCCCCCATAATGAGAATAAAAACGAGGCAGACCAGCAAAATAAGAGTGGCGGGAATCAAAACCTGCCGGTGCTCTTCAAAAAAAGCAGGATGGTTATTGACATATTGGGTATTTGCCGGCAACTGACTTTGGCGGATAGCAAACTGGGACATCACCTCTTTGTCAAAAAGCGGGTAGGTCTGGGTCGTCTGAATCGAAAAGCTGGAAATGTTGGCACCATTGATGCATTCCAAAATAATTTTAGCCGCCTGGGCTGCCATATCGTAATAAGAAATGACCTGGCCTCCCAGAACACCGCTTCCAATGCCGATTTCGTCCGCCTTATACACCGGAACCCTGGCCTTTTCTGAAATGAAGCCCGCCCCCTCCAGGGCAGAATAGGTATGGTGCTGGGCATCGGTGGACATCATGAGAAACAGGATAATGGTATCATCCCCATAGGCGGCCACCTTCTCCCCAATTTGATCTTTTGTCAACACCGAGCAGTTTACCGTTTCGTAGGTGAGGTCCGAAAATTTTTTCTGGCTGTCGTAGAACTGGGCTGTCGAGCCTTTCCCCGACACACTATCGTCCGTCACCCCGACCACCTTTGTCACCCCGGGTTTCAATTCCCGGGCAATTTTAATGGTTTCTTCGATGGGGAAGGCTTCCACCACCCCGGTGCATTTGGAATCCTGACTGACTTCGTAAGCCCGGGCTTCGGTATTAACGCCTTCAAACACAACCGGGACATCTTTAAAGAGCTGGTCCCGGTATTCCATCACAAAATTCAAGGCGTCATCATCCCCGGTCAGAACATAATCATAGGGGCCTTCCGCAGCTTCCCGGGCTGCGATGTCATCATAAATGCTTTGTTTAACCACATTGTAATCTTTGCGTTTGGTGTCCATGAAAATCGTATCCATTTTGGCATGGCCTCCCAGGACATCATTGACCCCGTTCAGCTGTTTGGGAACACTCTCCCAGTCATAGCTGTAGGAACTGAGCATGAGCACCCGGGGCGCATCCCCGGAAGATGAAGCTGCCCGGCAGGGCAGGGCAAAACCAGCACACATAACGACCCCTATCATGACACACAGCAAACCAATGCACCTTATTTTCTTCATCCTGTTCCCCCCTTTTTCAATCCCCGATTATATTATCTTCTATTGTACAGTATGATCCTCAATTTCAAAAGATTTTTAAGAAATTTATGCTTTCATCCTGCCCCGGCAACAAAAAAATTGCCCTGGGATATCCCCAACGGCGATACCCCAGGACAATTTTTTTCTTGTGTTTTAACGTTCAATGTCCCTTGTGCTTCTGTTTCTTTTTATCTGTCCGAAGGGCGAAGC
The DNA here is from genome assembly GCA_028705955.1 of Eubacteriaceae bacterium. GTDB lineage: Bacteria > Bacillota > Clostridia > Eubacteriales > Eubacteriaceae > JAQWCN01. Next base: position 1,611 of record JAQWCN010000044.1, on the reverse strand, counting down.
GACGTTTCTTTTCTGCTTCTTTTTGAGCTTTGCTTTTTTTAAGATGCGCTTTTTTCCCCGCTTCCCTGGCAAGCTTAAGCGCCTGCTGGGATTTTGTTCCCATCCCGGTTTCCCGCATTTGTTGCTCTGCTTCCCGCTGCATGCGTTTGGGATTTTTATGAACAACCGGTTTCTCTGCCACCACAGCCGGACTAAAGCGCAGCCGGTTATAGCGGGTCAAAATAAAATTGTAGACCTCATAATCCTTAGGCTCCGCCCCAAACGTAACTTTGCATACGCTCAGCTTTCCATCCATTTCCCGTTCAAACACGCCAACCCAGAATGGATTTTCAAAAAACACATTGAGCCGGCTAATCGTCTTATCCATGATGTTCCTCCTTTATCAAAACAATGATCAGAGAAGGGACAACCAAAGGAGGCAGGTTACTGACGGCGCACATGCCGCTCCCGGACTACCTACCGGGACGTGTTTTTATCTCTGTATTTTCTATTGTATCACCTTTTTTCCAAAGGTCAAGATGCCGTGTTCATCTGATGACAACCCGCGAAGAAGATTTAGGATCAAGCCCTGTCTTTTTCCTCTATTATCTTAAAAGACCGTTCTTTTCTCCTCTTTTTAGATTATAATTAAAAGAATAATGATCCGATATCTATTCTGTTTAAGGAGGGTTCCACAATGCTGTCTTGTTTCCATCCCGCCAACAACACTGACGTGTCCATCTTCATCACCGCCGGCATGCTCGTGATCCCCGCGGTTTTCCGGGCTCACAAACACGTCCGGATTCTGGCGGTTTCACCATGAAACCACACAAAATGAAACGGTGCGTTCCGGTCTTGCTGTTTGTCTGTTTTCTTATCCCAATGCTGATGCTTCCGGGCTGCACTTTCAATACCGATTGTCAAAAAGATGCGGCAGAGCATTTATCCCAGATCCTCGTCACCACTTACACCACCCAAGTTCCGGACAGTGCTGCCGTGCTTACTGATTATCAAGACGTGCTGTCCCATCCAGACGATACGGCTTTATGCGCTGCGGCCCAGGCCACCCTCAACGCACAGGTCACCGGGGATGTTCAATGTGCATCCCTGATCACCAATGCCGGGGATGTTCTGCTCTCCACCGACCCCGGCCGCTCCGGGACCAGCGTTGTGGATTCTTATGTCAACAAACGCATGAAGGGCGCACATCTCGACGTTTTTGCTGAACTGGCTTTTGAAAAAGACACTCCCGTCATGATCGTTGAACGCCGGGTGTGGGATCCCGGAAATGCTTTTTATGGTTTTCTGGAGCTAACCCTGACCTTGCCGGATTTTTCCAAACAGGCAGCGGAGCTCGCCGGACAGGGCCATCCCGTTATTCTGATCGGTACCCATGACCAAAGTGTGATCTGGATCGGCGGCACCCCTTCCCAGGCTGGAAAGGAACAGCTCCCCGATGCGCTTCAAAAACTCAGCACCCACGCCACCCGAGGCGATCTTTTAAAATCCCAGGGAACCGTACGCTTTAAACGCAACTCCACTTCCTATACTGGCGTTTATCAGGAAGCAGAAGGACTGGGCTGGATTGTCGTGGTCAGCTGAGTGTCCGGGAAAACCCGCAAAAATCCAGTC
>JAQWCN010000224.1 GCA_028705955.1 Eubacteriaceae bacterium | reverse complement strand
TCATACCCCGCCGCCACAATTTTTTTCATGGCGCTTCCCGGGGAATCCACAGTCACCCCATCTCTCTTTTGGAGCTTTGCGGTGATTTTTTTCGACGTAAAGGCGCGAAACAGATCAGCCTCCGGAAATGCCGTCTGAAGTTCTGTTTCGATAGCCGCAATGGTTTTTGCCAGGGTTTCGGGATAAGAGGTTCCGAAACTCACAACCAAAAGTGCCGTTTTTTCCATATCAGGCCAGTTCCGGAACGACAGCGAAAAATTCCAGGTCTTCATCTTTTTCGTTGCGCAGATCATGCCCTTTGCCCTGGGGACAGTAAAAAACATCCCCGGCAGACAAAATTTCCCGGCCGTCATCCGAATCGGCCACCCCTTCGCCGCTTAAAATATAGATGATTTCACAATTTGTTTTATGGATATGACCCCCGATAGAAGATCCTTTGGTCAGACGGCCCTTCATAATCTTAACCTTGTCGTCGGAAAGCATGCGGACATGATATGCCCCGGTGCCGCCTTTAAATTTCGGAATCGTCTGCTCTTCGATGGTTTTTAACTCTGTTCTCATGTTTTTCTCCTGTTGGGTTCCCCTTAATTTGCCGCGAGGGCTTCCAGCGCCTTGCGGTTATCCGCAATGGTTTTATCGATGGCCGCATCGGAATGGGCTGCCGAAACAAATATGCCTTCAAACTGGGACGGCGGCATCAAATGGCCCGCTTCCAGCATCATTTTAAAATACCGGGTGTACATGGCAGTATCACTCGTCATCACCCCGGCGAAATTTTTCACCGGCTGATCTGTAAAGAACAAGGCCGACATCCCGGCACAGCGGTTGACGGTCGCCTTGACACCCGTGGCGGCAATATTGGCATTAAACCCCGCTTCCAAACGGGCTGCCCGTTCGTCCATGGCGGTGTAGACTTCCGGATGCTGTTTGAGATAGGTGAGCGTATTAAGTCCCATCTTCATGGCGATGGGATTGCCGGATAAAGTCCCCGCCTGATAAACCGGTCCTTCCGGCGCCAGACAGGCCATGATTTTTTTCGGGCCGCCGAAGGCGCCCACCGGCATTCCGCCACCGATAATTTTACCAAGGGTTGTGAGGTCCGGCGTGACGCCAAACAAGCCCTGGGCCCCCTGATAGGCCACCCGGAACCCGGTGATCACTTCGTCAAAAATCAGCAGGGCCCCTTCCTGGGTGGTCAGTTCCCGCAGGCCTTGCAAAAAGCCGGCATCCGGCGGAACCACGCCCATATTTCCGGCCACCGGTTCCACAATCACACCGGCGATTTCACCGGGGTTTTCATCAAACAACACCTGGACCGAATGCAAATCGTTATAGGTCGCCACCAGGGTATCCTTCGCGGCGCCGGCCGTTACACCGGCAGAGGTCGGTGTGCCAAAGGTGAGGGTCCCGGAACCGGATTTGACCAGAAGCGCGTCGCTGTGCCCATGGTAACATCCCTCAAATTTGATAAATTTATCCCGGCCGGTATAGCCCCGGGCCAGCCGGATCGCCGACATGGTCGCTTCGGTCCCGGAATTGACCATGCGCACCTGTTCCATGGAAGGATAGGCTTCGGTGATCATTTCTGCCATCTCAACCTCTATGGCCGTCGCGATACCGTAAGTATCCCCTTTGGCCAGCATGGCGTCGATGCCTTCGTAATACACCGGGCTGGCGTGGCCCAGAATCAAGGGCCCCCAGGAGCAAATATAATCGGTGTACGTATTGCCGTCCACATCGGTGAGTTGATCCCCCTTGCCGTGGTCGGCAAAAATCGGCGGCATCTCTACCGAAGCAAAGGCCCGAACCGGCGAGTTGACCCCGCCGGGTATGGATTTTTTTGCCCGTTTAAACAGGGCGGTTGACTGGGAATGGTTCATGACTGATATTTTCCGATCAATTCTTTGAGCTCTCCGGCAAAATAGGTGATGATGATGCCGGCGCCGGCCCGTTTGATGCACAGCAAACTTTCATAGATTGCCCGTTCGTCAAGGAGTCCCTGATCCACTGCGGTGCGCAGCATGGCGTATTCCCCGGAAACCTGGTAGGCCGCCATGGGCAGATACGAAAGATCCCGGGCCTGGGAAATGACATCGAGATAAGGCATCGCCGGTTTAACCATCACGATATCCGCACCTTCTTCGATATCCAGTTCCACTTCTTTGAGGGCTTCTTCCCCGTTGGCCGGATCCATCTGATAAGACCGGCGGTCTCCAAAAGCCGGAGCCGAATTGGCCGCGTCCCGGAAGGGTCCGTAGAATGTCGATGCAAATTTTGCAGAGTATCCCATAATCGGGATGCTTTCAAACCCGGCGGCATCCAGCGCCTTTCTCATGGCGGCAATGTGCCCGTCCATCATGTCCGACGGTGCCACCATATCGGCACCGGCCCGGGCCTGGCTCACCGCCACTTTGCACAGTGTCGCCAGTGTCCTGGTCCGTTTGATTTCCCCGTTGTCTTCAAAGAAACAGCAGTGGCCGTCACTTTTGTATTCACACAGACAGACATCGCAAATGATATACATTTCCGGATCGATGGCTTTGATCCGGCGGGTCGCCCGCTGGATGATCCCGTCGTCTGCGAAAGCCGGTGTCGCCTTGGCGTCTTTTTCGTCGGGTACGCCAAACAAAATGATATAACGCACCCCTTTTTCCTTCAGTTCGGCAATTTCAGCATCCAGCATATCCAGGGAAAAATGATACTGCCCTTTCATCGAGGGGATTTCCCGCTTAATGCCTTCC
>JAQWCN010000223.1 GCA_028705955.1 Eubacteriaceae bacterium | reverse complement strand
CCCGGACTCTCTGTCGGTGCACTTCTGCTTTGATCTCCGCTTCGCAGGTTTCATTTTTAAATTACACCAATTTTACTTCACATTTTTTACGCTGTCAAGTCCCGGATGTTATTTTTTTCACTTTTTTACAGATCCCCGCCAAGGCCTCCGGCTTTCCTGTTTTCAGAAAAATCTGCTTTTCCTCTGATATTGTTAACAAAATATCAAATTTGACGTAAAAATCTGGACAAACCATTTTTTTTCGTGTACAATGCTGGAGTACAAGCACTGTATCCTTTATTGGAACGGTAGCAAGGAGGAAAATTGTATCATGAAAAATTCAAAAACGTCGGATCTTGTTCAGCTGTCTTTATTTGTCGCCATCATTGTTCTGATGGCCGTAACGCCTTTTCTGGGATATATCCCGCTGGGCATTACCCGGGCCACCATTATTCACGTCCCGGTTATCATCGGCAGCATTATTCTCGGACCTAAAAAGGGCGGGTTCCTCGGGTTTGTTTTCGGGCTGACCAGTTTACTGACCAACACCTTTAACCCCACGGTAACTTCCTTCGTCTTTTCCCCATTTTATTCTTTAGGCAACTATTCCGGAAACTTTTTAAGTCTGGTGATTTGCTTTGTTCCCCGGATTCTGGTCGGTATTGTTCCGTACTATGTGTACCGGGCCCTAAAGAAAAAAGTGAACAGCGATGCCCTTTCTTTAACCATCGCCGGGGTTTGCGGTTCCATGACCAACACCCTGCTGGTTATGAACATGATCTATCTGTTCTTTGGCACTTCCTATGCGGCTGCCAAGAATGTGGAAATGAACGCGCTGTACGGCATTATCCTCGGCGTCATCGGCATCAACGGTGTCCCGGAAGCCATTGTGGCCGGGGTGCTGACCGCAGCTGTCGCCAAGGTATTGCTGAAATATCAAAAGCGAACTGTCGCCGTCAGTTAGCCTCACCGCCTTTTACTTTACAGCATCATTTATTTTCTGCGGCTGACCTGTCTTGTTAAGACAGGTCTTTTTGTATTGGCCGCTGTCCGGTTGACCGCATCAGTTGATCGATCTCCCGGGCAGTGGCCTGCATGGCCCCGGACATCACACACACGCCTGCCGCTCCGGCGTTCAGACACTCCTGGATATTGTGCGGCGTTATTCCACCAATGGCGTAAACCGGCAGATCCACGGCCTCACATATTTTTTTTAAAAATGGGAGCCCCCGGGGCGGGAGACCTTTTTTACAATCCGTTTTAAAGATATGGCCGGCTGTGATGTAGGTCGCGCCGCATCGCTTGGCTTCGCGGGCTTCGGCCACGCTGTGTACAGAAATACCCCGGATGGAAAATTCTGAAAATTCCGGTGTCGTTTGAGCAACGCGCAGTGGCAGCTGAAGTGCAGGCCATCCCAGCTCTTTGGCTATCCCGGGAAAGTTGTGAAGGATCAGCTGCGTTTTACGCCCGTCGAGAACCGCCATAGCCGCGAGCGCCAAATCCCGGTACGCCCCGGGAGACAGATCCTTCTCCCGGAGTACCACCGCATTGACACCGCCATCCCCGAGGATTCGGAGCTGCGCCATCATATCCCCGGAACACAGATGACGGTTTGTCACGGCAACAAGGCCTCCGGAGCATTTACACATAGATGTAATCACTCATGACCGGCTGAAGGCCCTCGTCCAAAATGGCATTGTATACCTGTTTGACATCCCGGTGATCCGAGATTTCAAACTGGCCATCCCCGGCTTCTTCTTTCCCTTTCTGGTGGCCGCCGATCCCCACATCGACACCAGCGGAAATTTTGGTGACGGCGATATTGATCAAATTATTCCGGACCGGGGCACATTCCCGGGTGGATACCGTAATACAGGCAAAGGGCATGAGCAGCCGGTAAGCCGTGACCACCTGGAGCAATTGAGCTTCGTGGACATCCATCGGGTTGATCTTTTCGTTATTAATAATCGGTCTCAGCCGGGGGCAGGAGAAAGCCACTTCAGCCTGAGGGTATTTCCGCTGAAGCAGCCAGGCGTGAAGCCCAGTGGCAAAGGCATCTTTTCTAAAATCGTCCAGACCCAGCAGCGCCGCAAAGCCGACGCCCCGCATGCCTCCCTTTATCGCCCGTTCCTGGGCGTTAAACCGGTAGGGAAAAATCCGTTTATGGCCGGCTAAATGCAGGGTTTCGTATTTATCTGCATTGTAGGTTTCCTGAAAGACGGTCACATAATCAGCGCCGCATTTGTGAACATAAGCGTATTCGTCCGAGTTCATCGGATAGACTTCGAGACCGACTACTTTAAAATATTTGCTGGCAATTTTACAGGCTTCCCCGATATAATGAACATCAGATTTGGAACGGCTTTCACCGGTTAGAATCAAAATTTCCTGAAGACCGCTTTCCGCAATGGCCGCCATCTCCGCTTCGATGCCTGCAGCGTCCAGCTGGGCCCGTTTGATTTTATTGTGGCAGTTAAAGCCGCAGTAAATGCAGTAATTTTCACAGTAGTTTGAAATATAAAGAGGCGTGAACATAAAAATGCCGTTGCCAAAATGCTTCCGGGTTTCTTTCTGGGCCAACTGAGCCATTTCTTCCAGATAGGGTTCAGCCGCCGGAGAGAGCAGGGCCTTAAAATCTTCCAGATCCCGGGTTTCGTGGGCCAGTGCCCGGCGCACGTCCGCCGCAGTATAGTGGGAATAATCATAGGCGTTCATCGCTGTGATCACCTGGTCCATAATTTCTGATCCGCAGTCTTCCATTCCCGGCAGG
>JAQWCN010000222.1 GCA_028705955.1 Eubacteriaceae bacterium | reverse complement strand
AAAATACGATGCAATTTTCTGATCTTCCAGAAACATTTTGACCGTCCGGGTCATATTGGATGTCAAAATTCCGCAAATGGTGGTATAGCCGGAAAGTTCTTCCATAAACGCCAATAAATTATGATCGAAAGTCCGGATATCGTGCTGCTCACTTTTAAGCCGTTTCTTCCCTTCATGAAGGATCCGCGGGATCCTGTAAAAAGGAATATCAATCACTTCCATCACTTCGGAAAAATTCATTTCCTTGATGTTTTGCAGTTCTTCATGGGTTATTTTTTTATATTTATATTTTCCAGCCATCTCATTGTACAGCCGGAAAACCTGTCCTTCGGTATCCGCGAGAGTACCATCAAAATCGAAACATACACATTTGTATTTCATTCTTCCACTTTCCCTGATCTTTCTATTTTGTCTGATAATTCTCTTATTGTCCTCTAAGATTACGGATTTTTCAACAAAAAAGAGTCATATTATGTTAAAATATATGATTAAAGAGATCTCAAACAGGGGCCATCAATGCCCGTATCTTTTGCTTCAGTCAACCAATCATGTCCCGGATCGCCGGTTGGTTTTTCACTATTATACAATTAGATACTACTATAATCAAAATTCTTTAAAATCACCATAAGAAATATTGACGCCATGAAAATAAAATGTTATGATTTGAGCAATACTTTATTGCACTACCGTAAAAAAGAATTGGAGGAAGTATGCTGACCAGCTACACCATTGAAGGTTTTGAAAATATTCAGTACCAGGGCTTCAAAGCCCTTTCCGATATTGAGAAAAAACTCAATCATTTATTTCGCCTGTACGGCTATCATCAAGTGGCGACGCCAACATTTGAGGCTTATGATTTATACGCCGGGGAAGACGCTATTCCCAGCGATGATCTTTTTAAACTGGTTAACCATCAGGGTAAGGTTCTGGCCCTCAAGCCCGATGCAACCATGCCTGTTGCCCGGATGGCCGCCATCAATCACCACAATCCCGAAGAAATAATTAAATTTTTTTATCTGACCAATTTATACCGCAACTTTTCATCCCCGGATATTGTTAAAAAAGAAATCACTCAAATGGGTGTGGAATTTTTTGGGGACGAACGCCCGGAATGTGACGGTGAAATTATCGCTCTGGCCATCGAATCGCTTTTTTGCAACGGCATTACCGATGTCCAGATTGACCTGGGCCACGTCGGTTTTATCAACTACCTCCTGGATGAGCTGGATATCACCCCGGAAGACCGGGCAATGCTTTTTAAACTCATCGACAACAAAAATATCGGCGATATCCACGATTTTCTGTCCCGCCGGAATTTTGATCCGAAAATTTCAGGGATTATCGCCCAACTGCCCATGCTTTACGGCGATCCTGTCACGGTTTTTAAAAAGATGGACGCCCTGTGCGTCAACCGCCGGATGGAAGCAGTGGTCCGGGATCTCAAGGCGGTTTACCACCACCTGGATATCATCGGCATGGCCCGCTACATTACCTTTGATTTAGGGTTTACCAGTGCCATGAATTATTATTCCGGAATGATTTTTAAAGCTTACGTTGGCAACTGGGGCGCCCCGGTCATTGACGGCGGGCGTTACGATACGCTCAGCGCTAAATTTGGCATTGACCGGCCGGCCTGTGGATTTGCCATCGACATCCTTGAACTGATGGATTATATGGAACAGCACGATTTGCTCAATCATCAGGTATCGCCCCACACGGTGATTCTCTACCGTCCCGGGGATAAATGCCAGGCCTTTCACTTGTGCCGCGGGCTCCGAAGCGACGGGACCATCACCGAAATGTTCCGGGTGGATGACACACCAGAAGCCCTGATCCCCCAACTGATGAACCAGGCGCTTTACCGGCCCAGCCGTTTCTTTCTGATTGACGGCGGATCACTTTATAAATGGCAGGACAGTCGCTTTATTCCCATTTTGGATATCGACGGTCAGAAAGGGGACGCCTGATGAAAATTAAAATTGCTTTAGCCAAAGGCCGGGTGGCCAAAAAAGCCATTGCCCTGCTCACAGACATCGGCTATCTTTTTCCGGATTATTCCGAAGACAGCCGAAAACTTATTTTTACAGATACCACCGAAGCCATTGAGTTTTTTCTGGTTAAATCCCCGGATGTTGGGACCTATGTTGAAAAAGGCGCGGCGGATATCGGCATTGTGGGCCGGGATGTGCTCATGGAACACCCTGCCAAAGTCTATGAACTGCTCAATTTAAACATTGGCCAATGCCGGATGTGTGTGGCCGGTTATGCGGACACCCGCATTCAATTTAATAAAAAATTAACGGTTGGTACCAAATATCCCAATATTGCCAAACAATACTTTAACAGTATCGATCAGCCGGTGGATTTGATTATGATCAACGGTTCTGTAGAACTGGCCCCCATTCTGGGGCTCTCCGACTGTATCGTGGATATTGTGGAAAGCGGCAGCACCCTGCGGGAAAATGGATTGGTGGTGCTGAATACGATCTGTGACATCAGCTCCCGGCTGATTGTAAACCAGGTCAGTCTCAAAACAAAAAGCGCTTATATCGATCCTATTATTCACCGGTTTGAGGCCATGGCCCTGTAATCAGGCTTGACTGCCACGTGTCCCAACCGGATTTTCAACGGAGGAAAGACAATTGATGAAAAAAATATACCTATAAAGAAAGTATCGGCCAGCTTGATCACCTGCTAAGGCGGGATGAAGCGGATAATGCCCAGATCCGGAAAGATCGGAAGAGCACACG
>JAQWCN010000043.1 GCA_028705955.1 Eubacteriaceae bacterium | reverse complement strand
GGTTTTGACGACCGTATTGCTTCCAAAAAAAAGGCGGCATCCCTGGGTTTACTTCTAGAGGAAGGCCTGCTCACCGGATTTGGCGATACCCTGAGCGACCGGGTCGACGCTCTGCGCCGAATGCAAACATTAAGCCCCTCCCAAATGCGGATCATGACCTTTATCCCCCAGGACGGCGCCCCCCTGATCCGTAAAAGCGACGAAGGCTTTCTGCCGGAGATCATGACCATTGCTGTCATGCGCCTGATGAACCCCGATGTTCTGATTCCCGCATCCCTGGATGTCGACGGCATTGACGGCCTCAAACAACGGCTGATGGCCGGGGCCAATGTCGTCACCTCCATCATTCCGCCCCGGGAAGGGTATGCCGGTGTCGCCAACAGTGTTCGGGATATCGACGAAGGGCACCGCACCGCTGCTTTTGTCAAAAAGATTCTGGGCGAATGCGGTTTGCGTGCCGCCTCTGAACCGGCCTGCCGGCGTTGGATTGAGGAAAGGAGAAACAAACAATGAAATTGCTTGTGGCCGGTGCCAGACTTCAGGGGGTCGAGGCCATTTACCTGGGCCATAAAGCCGGCCTGACCGTTACGGCGATAGACTGTGATCCCCTGGCTCCCGGTGCTTCCCTGGCAGATTGCTTTCTGGCGGAAGACCTGATGGACTGGCCGCGGATCAAGCCTTATTTTGAAGCGGCAGATGTCATTCTTCCCGCCGTCGAAAATCAGGATGTCCTGAATCAGATAAAAAAATACAGTCAGCGCATTGACACACCGGTTCTTTTCGATTGGAATGCCTACGCCATCTCTCATTCTAAGCTCAAATCCAATACCCTCTTTGAAACGAGCCACTTACCCCTGCCGGCCCGATACCCGGATTGTGATTTCCCTGTTATCATCAAACCGGATGGTCTCAGCGGCAGCAAACAGGTTCGCCTGGCCTACACAACAAAAGAAGTTGAAGCCTTCCAGGCTGATCATCCCGGCGAATCCTTCGTCATTCAGGAATTTTTGGAAGGCCCCTCTTATTCCCTGGAAGTCGTCGGCAATGGCCAGACTTCCTTTCCCCTTGTTATCACCGAAGTGATTGTCGACCGCCACTGGGACTGCAAACGTATCGCCGCCCCGGCCGTTCTTCCCCCGGAAATAAAAACGCAAATGACGGCGATTGCCGAAACCCTGTCCGGGGTTCTTCCCATCGACGGAATCTTTGACATCGAAGTGATTGACCATCACGGCACCCTCAAACTGCTGGAAATTGATGCCCGTCTGCCCAGCCAGACCCCTATTGCGGTGTACCATGCCACCGGTTTTAACATGGTGTCCGCCATGATCACCCTGAAACAGGGCCAACCGCTGACCCTGCCTTCCGGATGCCGCAGCCACTGTCTGTACCAGCAGATTGCCGTCCACGACGGCAAAATCGACGTGCTGGGGGAAGGCATTATGTCCCATTGCTCCGGCCTTCAGGTCATTCCCCATTTTTTCGGTGCAGAGGAGGCCATCACCAATTACCGGCCCGGCTCGCTCAACTGGCAGGCCATCGTCATTATCCTGGGGGATACGCCCCGGGAGGCCCAGAATCATTTTTCGGATTTTATCCATACCCTGAAGCAAATCCCCGGCATGGAAAATTATCATTATTTGGAAGGATAAAAAAATGACACGCTTATTTAAAACCGATATCGATACGATTACCGCCCAAATGAACACTTACGACAGTATCTTTCAAAAACAAACCGGCTACACCATGGAAGAAATTGCCAGAAAAGCCGCTAACATTCACGATTTTCCTCAAAAGCCTTCGGTTGCAGCCATTCCGGTCACCAGCGGCCTGGGCATTATCAGCGGCTTTGCCCAAACCGTTGCCGCCATTTTGCATCACTGTCACGTCGATGCCGAAGCCACCCCCCGAAGCGACGTCACCGGTTTGCAACTGGCCTGCCAAAACGGACGGCAAATCGCATTCATGGCCGATGACGACACCTTTACCGCCATCGGCACGTCCAAACCCCTCTTATCGGATAATGGCTACGCCACCGGCCAGGGCTTTGCCACGGCCCTGTGCGCTGCGATGAAATCCCGGGGCATTGCCCCCCGGGGAAAAGAGGCCCTTGTCCTGGGCGCCGGTCCTGTGGGAACCGCGGCTGCCCAGACCCTGATGAAAGCCAAAATGAAAGTGGCTGTCTACGACATCGACATCCGCAAAAGCCAGCGTCTGGCCGAGACGATCCGCGCCGATCACTGTCTGCAAGAGACACCGGATTACCGCTCCTACCGTTATATTGTCGACGCGACAACGGCCGGTGACTTCATCGATGACCAGGACGTGACTCCGGATACCATCATCGCCGCTCCCGGAATGCCCCGGGGAGTTTCCGACGCCGCCTGCCAAAAAGCCACCGTCATTCACAACACGCTGGAACTCGGCGTCATGACCATGTATTATCAATGCGTCAGACAGATGGAAGATTTACAGATTGCAGGGTGAAAGGATAAAAATGGATAACCAGGAAAAAAGCCGCTATGTCAAAAAGAATCAGGACTTGTTTGAACTGATCAATAAAATTAAATTATGGCCGGCCCGCTCCGGCATTCTTCACGGCATCAAAACAATTGAGAACCGCGGCAACTCCATGATCATTACCACCCACTGCGGCGAACATTTTGTGGTATGGGACTCCAAGACAAGCCGGAGTGCCCGCTGGCTGCGGCACCACTGGTTTAACCATGCCTGTCCCAAATGCCATGTCCCTGAATGGAAACTTGAAAAATATACCCAGACCGTCTTTACCGACGACAGGAGGTAAGCCATGTCATATTCCTTTAGCGCTGCTCAAATGAACCGCCTTTCTGAACTGGCGGTAACCCCTTTGGAACCGGCAATCTTTGAAACGGCGGAAGCCCGTCAGAAAATGTTTTCCCAATTGGAAAAAGAGGGGGTTAAAAAAAACCGGCGCGCCCTGACCCGCCTGATCGAAACAACCCACAAACCTGCACTGTGCACCCTCTCGGAAAATCTGGCCCGGGCCTTATGCGCCCAGGGGTTTACCCAGGTGACAACCCCCACGATCATTTCATCCAAAGCCCTTAAAAAAATGACCATCACCCCTCAAAGCCCGCTTTACAAACAGGTCTTTCATCTGGACGGCAAAACCTGTTTGCGCCCGATGCTGGCCCCGGGCCTCTACGAAGTATCCCAACGGCTTTTAAACAGTCAGAAACAGCCCCTGGGTATTTTTGAGATCGGTTCTTGTTTCCGCAAAGAATCCGAGGGGAATACCCATCTCAAAGAATTTACGATGCTCAACGTTGTGGAATGGGGAACGCCGTTGGAAACCCGTCTGGAGCGGCTCAAAACCCTGGGCGCCCTGGTTTTGGACGCTGCGGAAATTCCCGGTTACTGTTTTAAAGAAGATCACTCCGTTGTGTACGGAGACGGGCTGGATCTCGTCAGCCCCGACGGTCTGGAACTGGCCTCGACGTCCATGGGTCCCCACCCTTTGGACGATGCCTGGAAAATCACCTGCACCTGGGTCGGCATTGGTTTTGGCCTGGAACGGCTGCTCATGTTCCGGGAGAAAACTTCCGGCATTCACCGCCACAGCAAAAGCACTACTTTTTTGGACGGAGCCTGCCTTAAATTAAAATAGGAGTCACGATGCTGCAATTGGATGAAAATAAAAAAAGCCCCTTGTATGAACAACTTTTCTGGAAGCTGAGAAACAGCATTTTAAATGGCGAACTGGGCACCAACCAGGCCCTCAAACCCATCCGGATTCTGGCCGAAGAGCTGGGCATCAGCCGCAATACCGTCAACCGGGCCTACGGGCAACTGGTTGAAGAAGGATACATCCGCTCCATTCCCGGCAGCGGTTACTATGTCGAAGAAATTTTATCCCTGGCGGTCGAAGCCCCTTCTTCCCATCAAAAAAAGCCTCCTCAAGAGGCTTCCGATATCCTTTATGATTTTCGTTATGAAAGTTTTTCGGGCGAGCTTTTTCCCTGGAAAAAATGGCGGCGCTACGTGCAAGACGCATTGACTGAAGAATCCTATCAGAGCTGCATTACCTACGAAGTCAATAAGGGCAATCTCCAATTGCGCCAGAGTCTCTGCAGCTTCCTCCAGAAAAACCGCGGGGTCAAGTGCACCCCGGATCACATCATCATCCTGTCCGGAACCCAGTATGCCATGGATATTTTGGCCGATATCCTCCCCAAGCGGTTTTATAAAATTGGAATGGAAGAACCCGGTTACGACGGCATGCGGCAAATCTTTAAAAATAAAGGCTGGCAAATCTGCCCCCTTCCCCTCACACCGGACGGTATCGATGCCAACGGCCTGGAACGCAGCGACTGTGATTTGCTTTATCTCACCCCTTCCCATCAATTTCCAACCGGGGTTACCTTGTCCCTGTCCAAACGTCTGCAAATTTTACAGTGGGCCTGGCGTAATCATGTGACCGTTATCGAAAATGATTATGACAGTGCGTTTTTATACGGTCAGCGCCCGCTGCCCGCCATGCAGTCCATGGCCTCCCACAACCAGGTTGTCTACATGGATACGCTCTCCAAAATACTCACTCCGGAACTGCGCTGCGCCTATCTGGTTCTCCCCGATCCGCTGCTCAAAACCTATGAAGCGAAATACCGTCACCATTACTCCACCCATCCCGTTTATCTGCAGCGCGCCCTGGCCGCTTTTATTGACAGCCGGCTGCTTGAACGGCAGGCCCGGAGTTCTGCCCTTTTGAGCCAGCACAAATGCGCGTGTGTCCAGACGGTTCTCCACCGGGAACTGCCGCCAAGCCTGTGTCGTTGCTCCCAAACCCCTTCCGGAACCCACCTCCTTGTCAAAATCCCCGGAGAAAAAAATCAATCCCGGTTGATGGATGCCCTTAAAGCCCGGGGCATTAAAATCTACGGCACGGAATCTTACTGGTCCGATCCCGCCAAAGCGGATAAGGAGATCTACCTGATGGGCTTTAGCGGGATTTCTGAAAAAGAATTGGAACAAGCCTGCCTTTGCTTTGCCGCTGCTCTTCGGGATATCAAAAGCGCTGCTGATAAAACGCATTTTTTATAAACCGCCGGCAACCCTCTACCTTGTTGCCGACTCCAAAAATCCCCGCGCCTTAACGGTCCCGCCGCTTGCTCGTAGCCAGAATGCCCATGGCTTCCCGGTACTTGGCCACGGTCCGTCGTGCCACATCAAAACCTTCCTGTTTGAGACGGTCCGCAATCACCTGATCACTCACCGGTTTTTTCGGATCTTCCCCTTCAATCATCTGTTTGATGATTGCCTTAATCCCATCGGCGGAAATATCGGTTTTTCCCTCACCGTATCCCCGTTTAAAAAAACACTTCAATTCAAAAATTCCCTGGGGTGTGCGGATATATTTTCCCCGGATCGCCCGGCTGACGGTAGACTCATGCACTTCCGCCATCCGGGCAACCTGGTGCATCGTCAGTGCCTTGGGGTATTGGTTATGGAAACAAAAATAATCTTCCTGGTACTCAGCAATTGCCGTGACAATCCGGCGGATGGTTTCCCGGCGCATGGTGATGGCCTGAATTAAAAACCGCGCCCGGTCCAGACGTTCTTCCAAATAGGCCCTGGCCCTGGGATCGTCGGATTTTAACATCCGCTCATAAAAACGGCTGATTCTGAGCCGGGGTGCAGAGATGTCGTTAATATGCACCACCAGCTTGCCATCGATCCACTCGATGCTTCCGTCCGGCAGCACGTACTCCACCGGGGCTTCTTTTGAAAAAGCACTCCCGGGCCGGGGATTCATTTCCTTCATCAGCATTTTCAGATCCCGGATATCCTGTTCCTTTTCCCCCGTCGCTTTGGCCACCTTGCCAAATTGATTGTTAGCAATGTCGAGCAGATGCTCTTCAATTAAATGCTGATTGACTGCGGTCAACAGCCCCAGCTGATCAATTTGAATGATCAGACACTCCCCGATAGTTCTGGCGCCAACCCCCGGAGGATCAAAGGCCTGAACCGCAGTGATGGTTTCTTGCAGCACCGCATCCGAAACCCCGTGCTCCCGGGCAAAGGCTTCTTCATCCAAATACAAATAGCCGTCGTCGTCAATGGCATCGATGACGCCTTCCCCGAGGGTCTGATCAATCTGAGGGGCGCTGTGAAGCTGCAGGAACAGATAATCTTTCAGGCCCATCTCCCCCGTTTTGTACTGGTTAAAGGGATCCGGTTTCTCTTCTGCCACCTGACCGTTATGCACATTGTAATCCCCGTTTTGAATTTTTTCAAAGTAATCCTGCCAGTCGATGGCTTCGTCATTTTCTTTTTTGGGCGGTTCTTCTGCCGGCCCGGTATTGTCACTGGTCATCGCGGTGTCGTTAAATTCCAGCACCGGGTTCTCCAGCATTTCCTGATCGATCCGGTTCTTGAGTTCGACACAATTCATCTGGAGGATTTCGATGGACTGCCGCATTTGCGGAGTCAGTGCCAGTTTCTGTGTCGTCTTAAGTTCTGTTTTTATTTCCATTGGTCACACCCTTTATTGATTATTCTTCTGTTTTTGAATTATTGTATTGAACACAACCTGTTTCTTATCAACGATCAAGTGCCCTTCCATTTCCAAATACCCGTTTTATTCATTTTAGTATACCATAATCGCGCCTTCTTGCCTATGCGCAAAAAAACCGCCACCCCACAGGGCAGCGGCAAAAATAAGACACCTTATTTTTTAGGATAAAACCCCGTTGGGGCTTCACTCAGGTTGATCATAATATTCTTCATTTGGGTGTAGTGGTCCAGCATGACCTTGTGGGTTTCCCGGCCAATCCCCGATTCCTTATAGCCGCCGAAAGGCGCCCCTTCCGGAATCGCATTGTATGTATTGACCCACATTCTTCCCGTTTCGATGGCTCTGGAAACCCGCATGGCACAATTGATATCCCGGGTCCATACTGCACCGCCCAAACCGTAGGTGCTGTCGTTGGCCATCTGAATGACATCTTCTTCATCCTTAAACTTAAGGATAACGGCTACCGGTCCAAAAATTTCTTCCCGGGCTACCCGCATGTCGTTGGTCACGTCGCCAAGGAGTGTCGGTTTTACAAAACAGCCCTTGGCCAGATCCCCTTCAGTGGCCCTTTCACCGCCGCAGAGTACCGTTGCGCCTTCATCCTTGCCAATCTGGATATATTTTAAAATCTTATCCATCTGGCCCTTGTTAATCTGGGCGCCCATCTGGGTGTCTTCTTCCCAGGGCATTCCCACCTTAACCTGGTTAAAGCGTTTGACCGCTTCTTCCACAAATTTATCGTAAATGCCTTCCTGAACAAAAACCCGGGATCCGGCACAGCACACTTGGCCCTGATTAAACAAAATACCCATTTGAAGTCCGTCCATGGCCATTTCAAAATCACAGTCATCAAAGAAAATATTTGCAGATTTTCCACCCAGTTCCAATGTTGCCGGGATCAGCTTTTTCGCCGCTTCCAGAGCAACCTGACGGCCGACTTCGGTGGATCCTGTAAAGGCCAGTTTCCTAAACCCCTTGTTTTCCAAAATATACTGGCCGGATTTTGAACCGGAACCGGTAATCACATTAAAGACTCCGGCCGGCAGCACATCCTGGGTCAATTTCGCCAACTCCAGAACGCTCAAAGGTGTCGAGCTGGAAGACTTGAAGACCGTACAGCATCCGCTGGCCAGAACCGGCGCCAATTTCCAGGCGGCCATCAAAAACGGAAAGTTCCACGGCACAATCTGTCCCACAACCCCGATGGGTTCCCTTAAGATCAGACTCATCGTGTCGTTTCCCAGCATCGTGGCACTGCCTTCTTCAGCCATGATACACCCGGCAAAATACCGAAAATGCTGAGCCGACATCGGAATATCCACGCCCCGGGTTTCCCGGATCGGCTTGCCGTTATCCAGGGATTCAAGCATTGCCAGGCGTTCAGTATTTTCATCGATGATATCCGCCACTTTGTTCAGGATCGCTGCCCTTTCAGCCACCGTCACCTTTTTCCAGCTTTCAAAAGCTTTCCACGCCGCTTTGACCGCCCGGTTGACATCTGCCTTCGTCGCCTGGGGGCATTCCGAAAGGAACCGACCATCGGCGGGACACGTTGTCTTAAACACTTTGCCGTCCGACGCATCACACCATTCACCATCAATAACCATTTGGTATTTCCTGGAAATTTTTAAATCTTTCATTGCCACTTTCTCCTCTCTTTCTTTTTAAATCATTACCATCAACATCCCTACGTTTTCATGTTAGTCTTATCATGTATACAATGTCAATAAATAACATTTATTTAACAAACATCTTTAATTTCACCTTAAAGTGATTTTGAAACCGCCATCACTTTTTCCTGTAAACATGCTGCTTTTTTTCTCCACCATTGCGCCGTTTTTTTAGCGCTGTTCCTTAAAATATAACCCGGGCTGTGATAAAATAGTTCTTAAATCTTTCTTTGCTTTTTAAAAATGAATTCATTCATACGACGAGGAACCCATGCCTGCTGATAAATTTACTTTGTTACAACAACGCTTTGGTTACAAAACTTTCCGCCCCGGCCAGGAAACCCTGATCGACGCCATTTTAAACGGTCGGGACGCGCTGGGTATCATGCCCACCGGTGCCGGAAAATCCTTATGTTACCAGATCCCTGCTTTGGCTCAGGACGGCCTGAGCCTTGTAATCTCTCCGCTTATCTCCCTGATGAAAGATCAAGTGGATGCCCTGGTTCAGGCTGGAGCTCCGGCCGCCTGTCTCAACGCATCCCTGGATGCCGCCACCTGTCACCAGGTGATGGACCAGGTGGCGGACGGTTTCTGCAATCTCCTCTATATCACACCGGAGCGTCTGGAAAATCCGGGATTTTTACACTTTATTCAATCCATTCCCGTCGCCCTCGTCACCGTGGACGAAGCCCATTGCGTCTCCCAATGGGGACAGGATTTCCGTCCCTCCTACCTGGCCGTGGCCCCCTTTGTAGCCGGTTTACCGAAACGGCCTTGTGTCGCGGCTTTTACGGCCACCGCCACCGAACAGGTTCGCCAAGATATTCTCAGGCTGCTGGCTCTCGATCACCCCAAAGTCCTGGTCACGGGATTCGACCGACCCAACCTCAATTTTGAAGTTCGCCATCCCGGGAAAAAACTACCCTTGCTTTTATCCCTGGTCAACAAACGCCGGGATCAGAGCGGTATTGTGTACTGCTCCACCCGCAAACAGGTTGGGAAAGTAGCCGAGGCTCTGTGTGCTGACGGAATCAGCGCTGCCCCGTATCACGCTGGTCTCCCCGATAGCGTACGCAAAAAAAATCAGGAGGATTTTATCTATGACAGAATCGACGTGATCGTCGCGACCAATGCCTTTGGCATGGGGATTGATAAATCTAACGTCTCTTTCGTCATTCATTACAATATGCCCGGCGACTTGGAAAGTTACTATCAGGAGGCCGGACGGGCCGGACGGGACGGCGAGCCAGCCGACTGCATTCTGTTATACAGCGGGCAGGATGTCCGGACCCAGCAATTCTTCATCGACCGGAGTCATACCGAAATGACGGATACCGATCCCGGCGCATTGCGGGAAAAAGATCAGGAACGCCTCAAGGCCATGACATTTTACTGCCATACCAATGAATGCTTGCGTTATTACATGCTGCGCTACTTTGGCGAAGATTCCCCCAAATCCTGCGGTCACTGCAGCAACTGTAACGGCGAAAAAGAACACGTGGACCTGACCGTAGCTGCTCAAAAAATCTTGTCCTGCATCGTCCGGACGGGCAGCCGTTATGGCATTACAATGATCATCGCTATTCTCCGGGGAAGCAAAAATAAACGCCTTCTCGCCCAGGGATTTGATACACTCTCTACTTACGGCATTATGGCTGATACCAGTGCCAAAAGGCTGCGTCAGATCATCCACAATCTTGAAAATCAGGGCTATCTTGCCGTGGACGACGGCACTTATCCCATTTTACGTCCGCTGGCCAAATCCCGGGACGTCTTGTTTGGAAAAGCCACCGTCACTGCGGATTTACTGATTGAACACAAACCTGAAAAGGTAAAAACTTCCCATCCAGCATCGGGATCCGGACCTTCCGGCACGGTCAACCCCACTTTGTATGATGAACTCCGTGCACTGCGCGCCACCCTGGCCGACAAACAGGGCGTCCCTGCCTACGTTATTTTTTCCAATGCTGCGCTGACGGACATGTGCCGCAAGCTTCCCGTCGATTCCGACGCCTTTTTGGATGTCTCCGGTGTCGGCAAGGTAAAACTGAACCGTTATGGCAAAGCCTTTATCGCCGTCATCCAAAAATGGGTTAAAACAGAAAAACCTTCGTCCGCTGATCTTAACCCCACAAATTAATTCTCCTAATAAAACAATAGATTTTCTTACGCCGGTCAATTCTCCCTTTTCAATGATCCGTTTGTGTGTTAAAACAAAAAACCTTACTGTTTTCATCGTTACCTGAAAATCAGTAAGGTTTTTTATATCTTATTTAATGAAAATTTTTATAAACAGATGCCGGCTTGATCAAAATGAATCCACTTTGTTTAACCCAGTGGAATCATTCCGCTAAACAACCCACTGATCACACAACCCAGGATTGTCATCACGATAACAAAAGGTGCGGTTTTCTTGAGCATGATGCTTTCGCCGTTTTCCGGATTGTTGACTGAACCGGAAGCAATGGCCAGACACTGGGGAGAAATAACTTTCCCCATACCAGCACCAAGGGAGTTGGATGCTGCCAACCAAACAGGGGAAGCACCAATCGCCATAGCCGTTTCGGCTTGAAGTTTTCCAAAAAGAACTTCGGAACTGGTTCCTGAACCCGTAACAAAAGCACCGATGAATCCAAAGAGCGGTGCAAAGTAAGGATATGCAGAACCGGTAACCAAAATGATCGCCGTCGCAATCGCAGAAATCATTCCGCTGTAACCCATCACTTTTGCCATTGCCAAAACACAGACGATGGTAATCACTGTCGGCCACATCTGAATAAAGGTGGCCTTAAAGACTTCACCCATTTCACCCCATGTGGCTTTCTGAACAATCCCGCCGATAATGGCAGCGATAAAGATCATCACACCAGGCGTTGCGATCCAGGTAAAGGTGATCGTCGCCGGATTTTCACCAGTATAAAAGACAACATTGGATTTAATGGAAGACAACACATTGTACAAACCAGGAATCAGTTTGGAGGTTAAGAGCAACAACGCAAAAATCAAAATGAATGGGAGCCATGATTTAACAGCCGTTGCCGTATCAATCTTATCCCCGGCCGGAATATTTTTACGCATATCGTATTCTTCCGGAATCGGTTTATTACGCATTGCATAACCCATTCCAATGGTACAGATCAAAGAACAAATTGATCCGATAACATCTGTCAATTCAGGACCCAGGAAACGGCCGACAAAATACATCGGAACGACAAAGCTGAGACCCGCGACCAATGTGATCGGGAAAACGCCTTTAATGGCCTTCGCTCCGCCGCCGCAGACCGCAACCATTAAAAATGGAACGATAATGAACCAG
>JAQWCN010000221.1 GCA_028705955.1 Eubacteriaceae bacterium | reverse complement strand
TTGGCAAACATGATCACCGTCGGCACCAGTTCTCCGGCTGCGGCAATTTTACAGAAGGTTCCGGCAATATAAAACGGGATAATGGGGATGATCACGCCGCTTAATACCTTGGCGATGACCGCGCGAAAATCCTTGAGAACATCCAGAAGGGACTGTCCTTCTTTAATGTTAGCCAGGCCCAGGCCGAGGACAAAGGCCAGAATGAGGGCACTCATCACGCCAAAAATAGGATCGGCCTTGATGGTAAAGAAGGCATCAAAGGTGGAGCCGGTAATGGCGCCGCCGGAAATTTTTGCAATGAGTTTTGGCAAAAAGGCACTGCCCAGGGCAAAGGCGGAATAGCCGGCGATGATGGTGGACAGGTAAGCCAAAAGCAAGGTGACGCCAAAAAGCTTATTGGCTTTTTTCCCCAGTTCGGCCAGGCCAACCGAGACAAAGGTCAGGATCAGCAGCGGAATGATAAAATTTAAAAATACAGAGAATAACGAGGTGAAGGTTACGACGGTTTTGATAAACGCCTGAAAGCCTATGCTGTCTTTAATCCCCAGCCAATCGCCGAGACTGCCGAGCAGGATACCGGCAACGATGCCTATCAGGAGACGTGGCAATAGTTTCAATTTCTTTTTTTCCAATAAAAAAAACCCCTTTTCTTAATCCATTTTTACTACCCATTTATTATATAATAAACGGGTATGATAAACAATTACAAATTAGAGATTGGTTTATGGGATGCGGGGCAATTCGTAAAAAACCCTGAAATGCCGGCAGGGTTGATCCGGGTTTCAGGGTGTTGGGATAAAGCTGTTTTAAAAAGGGTTATTCCCGGGCAATCAGCACCACAGCGCTCCGGGGAGCCAGAGTGAGGGTGTTGCTCAGGGCAGGCGCCTGATCTTCCGGAACGAAAGACGGGGCTTCGGCGGTATGAACCACCTGGTGCCAGACTGCATGACCGAGGAGCAGGGGCAGTTCGACGGTCTGGGCCATCCAGTAGGCGTTGATGGCGATATAGACAATATCGTCGGTTTTGCCGTCGGCGGACCGGCCGGCGAAAAGCACACCAGCCATTTTTTCTTCCCAGGCAAAGGTCCGAATCCAGGGCTTGAGGCCGTGCAGGCTGATGGCCGGGAATCCCAGGGAACAGGAGCCGGTGTTCTTCCATATGACGGGATGGGCTTTGCGGAAGTGGATCATAAAGGTGGCAAAATCCAGCAGGTCTTGATTCTTTTCGGTAAGGGACCAGTCCAGCCAGGAAAGGGGATTGTCCTGACAATAGGCGTTGTTGTTGCCGGATTGGCTGTTGCCGAATTCGTCCCCGGCAAAAAACATCGGGGTTCCCCGGCTGCCCATGAGAGCGACCCAGGCGTTTTTAATCATCCGCCGGCGCAGTGCAATCACCTGGGGATCGTCGGTTTCGCCTTCGGCACCGCAATTCCAGGACAGGCCGTTGTTATCCCCGTCGGTATTGTCCCAGCCGTTGGCCTCGTTGTGTTTGGTGTTGTAGGCATAGAGATCGTAAAGGGTGAAGCCGTCGTGGCAGTTTAAAAAGTTGATGGAGGCGTTTTGCCGCAGTTCCGGATGGTAGAGGTCCGGAGAACCGGTCAGGCGCAGGGCGGCCGCTTCGGCTTTGCCGTCATCGCCCTTTAAAAAGCTGCGCATATCGTCCCGGTATTTACCGTTCCATTCGGCAAACCGGTTAAAGGCTGGAAAACTGCCAACCTGATACAGGCCGCCGGCGTCCCAGGCTTCGGCGATGAGCTTGACTTTCCCCAAAATGGGGTCGTAGGCCAGGCTTTCCAGAAGCGGCGGGTCCAGGTTCGGGGAACCATCTTCGTTGCGGCCGAGGATTGAGGCCAGATCAAAACGGAACCCGTCGACCCGGTAATGGATCACCCAATAGCGCAAACAGTTTAAAATCATCTGGCGGACCACCGGATGGTTGCAGTTTAAGGTATTGCCGCACCCGGAGAAATTGTAGTAGTGGCCGTCCGGGGTCAGCATGTAATACACAGTGTTGTCAAAACCCTTGAAGGAGATAAAAGGTCCGCCTTCGCCCCCTTCGGCGGTATGGTTAAAGACCACGTCGAGAATCACTTCGATGCCGTTGGCGTTTAAGGCCTTCACCAGGGATTTCAGTTCATCCCCTTCCCGGCCGGGAACATCGGTAGCGGCGTAACTCGTGTTGGGCGTCATAAAAGACAGGGTATTATAGCCCCAGTAATCCAGAAGGCGGGTGCCGCTCACATCCCTGCCGCTGCCGTACTCGTCGAATTCAAAAACGGGCATGAGTTCCACCGCGTTGATCCCAAGGGCCTTGAGGTAGGGAATTTTTTCTTTGATCCCGGCAAAGGAACCGGGGTGAACGACGCCGGAAGACGGGTCGATGGAAAAGCCGCGGACATGGAGCTCGTAGATGATTAAGGCTTCCATGGGGATTTCCGGCTGGAAGGCCTGCCCCCAGTCAAAATCATCCTGGACCACCCGGGCTTTGTAAAAGTTGCCCTTGCTTTTCCCCCATGCCGACTGACCGGTGACGGCTTTAGCCCAGGGATCGAGCAGAAATTTGGTTTGATCAAAGACGAAGCCTTTGGCCGCATCGACAGGGCCGTCCACCTGAAAGGCGTACTCAAAAGCCGTGATGTCGAGATCAAACACAATCATAGACCAGACGTGACCGATCCGGTAATGATCCGGGTAAGGTAAAACGGCGAAAGGGGTGTCGGATTCTGGCGCAAACAATACCAGGGAAATGGCCGTGGCGTGACTGGATTGAACCGTAAAATTGACAGCGCC
>JAQWCN010000220.1 GCA_028705955.1 Eubacteriaceae bacterium | reverse complement strand
CAGATTGATGAGACAATCCACCCCGTAGCAATCGATGATGATCTGGGTGCACAGGGCAGCGTTCACCTTTCCCACACCACATTGTACCGCAGTTACCTCTTTACAATTTATTTTTCCAGAAACAAAGGTCATCCCCGCCTTGATAAAGGTGGTGGACTCTGTCATGCTTGATACAATACCCTCGACTTCTTCCTTTAGTGCTGCGATTATTCCAATCATTTTTCATTCCCCCTGACCAGTAGTACCACGGCTTCTGACGCAATGCCTTCCTCACGACCGGTAAAGCCAAGCTTTTCTTCGGTGGTCGCCTTAATGTTCACCTGGTCCACCGTCGTGCCCAGGGCCATCGCTATCCGCTTACGCATCCCCGGTATATGGGGGGCGCATTTGGGTCTTTGGGCGATAATGACGGCATCCACATTACCGATGCCATAACCGGCACCAGCCATAATGGCCACCACTTCCTCAAGAAGTCGGATACTGTCCGCATCCTTATACGCTTTGTCAGTGTCTGGAAAATGTTTGCCGATATCCCCCTGGCCCAGGGCGCCGAGTACAGCGTCCATAATGGCATGGGTGAGGACATCCGCATCGGAATGGCCCAAAAGGCCCATTGAATGCTCGATTTCTACTCCGCCGAGGATCAGCTTCCGACCCGCCACCAGCTGGTGAACATCGTAGCCGATTCCAATTCGCATGGGATTCATAACCCATCCTCCGTTTCTTAGGAATAACGAAAAGGATTCGTTTTTCCCTCTCGTTAATTTAACCACAATCATCCTTTAAAGTATAGCTATTCTTGAACAAAATCGAAAATGATAACCCATTACAGCAAAAAATTACTGGTTTTTTCACCATATTTTGAAGTTATTTCTTATTTATTTTTATTTTTGTAAAGATAACTCCAAGCAGATATTTTTTCCATCTCATGGCTTATTAGATTTATTATAGCACTTTTTTGTAGGGAGGGGTAGGGGGTGGATCGGCTAAAAGTTGTCTTTCAGAGTGGTTAAAGTCCTGGGAATCAGGTATAATAACACCAAGGAGCGTGCCCATGAAAACCAATCAACCACCCTTTCGCAGCTCAAATAAAATGCTATCCCAGGTTGCGTCTATTTCAGAAAATCTGGGACGCATCAGTGCTTACAAGGATTTAGAATCAAAACCACAGCTGAGAAAGAATAACCGTATTCGGTCCATTCATTCTTCTTTGAAAATTGAAGCCAATTCCCTTTCTTTATCTGAGGTTCAGTCGGTTATCGACGGTCAGCTGGTTCTTGGACCTGGGCGGGAAATCCAGGAAGTAAAGAATGCCTATCGTACTTATGAAAAACTCGATGTGCTCGATCCCTTCGCCATTGCCGATTTAAAAAGAGCCTACGGAATTTTAACGGAGGGGCTTGAAGAGGAGTCCGGGGAATTCAGGCGGGGGTGGGGGGGAGGATGGTGTATTTGATGGGGATGTCTGCATCTTTATGGCACCGCCGGCACAATTCGTTCCCAAATTGATGGCCGATCTCTTTGAGTAGATGTCCCTGAATCAGAATGTGGTCCATCCCTTAGTTATGGCCGCAGTATTTCACTATGAATTGGTATTTATCCATCCCCTTTCTCATGGGAATGGCCGAATGGCCCGGCCCGATTGTGGCACACTGCGATTTTAGCACAGTGGAACCCTCTCTTTACCTTTATCCCCATCGAAAGCCAGATTGAAAAGTTCCAGGACGATTATTATGAGGCCATTTCAAAATGCCATGGAGTTGGGAATTCTGATGTTTTTATTAAATTTATGCTGGAACAGATTGACCAGTACCTGAAGGAATTGGCTGCCCAAGCTGCAAGTGCTGACGAACAATTGAACGAGCCCGTTAAAAAAATGCTTGCCCTTATGGAACCTGGCGTGCCCTATACTGCCAGGGCAATCATGGAAAAATTATCTTTAAAATCCAGGGAGACCTTCCGGAAACACTATATGAACCCCGCCCTGGATTTAAGCTTGGTCCACCGTACCCTGCCGGATAAGCCCCAAAGTCGAAACCAACGCTATGTTAAAAACTAGATTCCCATCTTGCCCATTCCAAAACACGCAAGATAGTTAGCAAGTTAAATATAAACGAGGGGGGGCGAAGCGGAAATGCTTTCAGTGTCCCTCTACATCTTAGTACTGTCACAAATAATTTAGGTTTGTATTTTCCATTTACACTTTTGACTGTATTTGGTACAATACTATCAAAAGAATAATAAAAAGGATAATGTGGTGAGAATCCACAACATGATGGAATCGGGATGCCTTTATAGGATGTGTCCGATAATCTGAATTGATTAATTCAGGGATATCATGTTTCTATGCGATCCCGGATAACGGGATTTTTTTATTGCATCATACCTACAGCTCAATACAACTTTTGTTTTTGAATAGAAGCAAAGTTTTGAAAGGGGTGAGTCCATTGTGCCAAAATCAAGATTAATTGTGCTCTAAAAATTAATTTATTGGTACATAGTACATTGAATACCATGATGAAACGAGAGGGTTATTATGAAAAAAACAACAATCAGTCTGTTTATCGTTTTCTTAATTGCGCTACTATCTGTATGTCCCGTTTTTGCAAATGAAGAATCCACCTTTGTCAACGACCAAGAATTAATCGAAAGCGAAATCCAGTCTAGAGAGTTGAACTTATGGGATCGTCGAAGCTTCAGCTTTTCTTTTGATGCCAGCTCAAGGGCAACGATGGAAAAAGCATTGCAATCCGCCCTAATCACAGCAGGGTCGACTGGTATTCGCTCACTT
>JAQWCN010000219.1 GCA_028705955.1 Eubacteriaceae bacterium | reverse complement strand
GGCCTTAAAGCGGCTTTCCTCGATCCCATAGCTTTCTGCATAATCCTTGAGATTTCCCACCACCTCCCGGGCATCCTGGCACACCCGGGAAATGCCCAGGCCGCTGCCTACCAGGCATTCCCCTGCGAAAAAATATGGAGGTAATACAACTGGCCGAGCCATTTTCCACATCAGTAAAAACATTGGGATAATCCCGGAAGGTGACCTCAGACCAGGTATTCTGGGAGTCATTATAAACCCTCACCGCCATTTCTGCCCTATAGGCTTTGGCACTGGCATCCAAGGTCAGATTCACTGTGTAATGATTGCGGATAATGGCCTGGACATCCCCGTTCTTCCTCGCTGCGATGGTATAGCCCTGGTCCTCAGAGCCATATTACGGGGCCTTTGGGATCTCCGCTGTGGCTGAAAATAAATAATAGCGTCTACCTGCCTTTATCCCACCAAAATCAGGGCCACCACCAGAAGAGCCGCCACAATAATGATAATTTTTCATTGCTTTTCCTCGAATCTTAAGTTTTCTTTTATTATACTTTACTTTGAGGAAGGATTCATTGAGATCGCTGTTACTTCCCTTTTTTAAAAAGCAAGGGTTATCTTATATTTTAAACACACCACCTCTATTGAAATTCTATGATTTGCACGTTACAATAATGATAACCATTTTGTTCAATATCATTTTGGCAGCGTTCCAGGTGTTACAGAAGCAGCGAAAACTCCAAGCGAAAAAATTTAAACGAACAGAGGTGCAAAATGAACTTCAATCTCATTCCGATTCTGGATTGTGATATAAAGCAATACAAAGCAGATTTCCAGGAAGCCTTTCAAAAGGGTTTTGAGCAGCAATTTGGCGAAACGGATCAAACCATTCTCCCGGAAAGGGACATCGACCAATCCCTGAATGTTAAGGGTTCCGCTGCCTACAAAGCCGTGGTTGACGGCGAAATGGTAGGCGGTGCCATCGTGGTGATTGATGAAAAGACACAGCACAACCATCTCGATTTCCTCTTTGTCAAACATGGGACACAGAGTAAGGGCATTGGTAAAGCCATCTGGTTTGAAATTGAGAAGCTTTATCCCAAAACGCAGGTCTGGGAAACCTGCACACCTTACTTTGAACGACGGAATATCCATTTTTATGTTAATGTCTGCGGATTCCATATTGTAGAGTTTTTTAACGAAAAGCACCCCATGCCCAATACGCTCGATGATTTTGTGGGGGATGGCAATGAGGGGATGTTCGAATTCCAAAAGCAGATGTAACGCACTTGCACCCGGTTTACCTAAAGGAGAAATAAAAAAACATGAACTACCAACTCATCGCCCTGGATCTAGACGGCACCCTCAACAACGACGAACGGCAGATCACCCCCGTCACAAAGCAGGTGCTGCTCCGGGCCCAGCAAAAGGGCATCCGGGTGGCCCTGGCCTCGGCCCGCCCTGCCCCGGGACTTTCCCGGGAGCGGAAGGTGCTGGAGCTTGACCGCTACCATGGCATTCTTATCTCCTACAACGGCGCCCAGATTGTGGATGCCGCCGATAATAGCCTGCTGTACAGCCGGAATATGGACCCCGAGGCTGTCACTGCCATGCTGACCCATCTGACGAATTTCCCGGTGGCAGTGATGGTGGATGACGGCCAATCCTACTACGTCACCGATCCCAAAGCCTACAAGGTGGAGTTTGAACGGGCCAATATCGGTATTCCCTTCACCGTAGTTCCCAATCTGGCCGAGGCCGTCACCTTCCCGGTCCCCAAGGTGCTGGTGGTGGCCCCGGGGGAAATCCTGGACCAGTACACCCCGGAGATCACCGCCCCCTTTTCTGACACCTTTGATTTCTTCCGAGTGGGGGATTTCTATCTGGAAATCACCATTAAGGGCTTCTCCAAGGCCACGGGCCTGGCGGAGCTCTGCCGACAGCTGGATATTCCCCGGGAGGCCGTCATCGCCTTTGGGGATTCCGCCAACGATGCGGCCATGCTGTCCTTCGCCGGCATGGGGGTGGCCATGGCCAACGGCGAAGCGGCGGTCAAAAAAACAGCCGACACCATCACCCGTTATACCAATAACGAGGACGGCGTCGGCCGGATGCTCATGGAACTATTATAGTTATCCTTACAACCCCATATTCCCTTCATAAACATAATTTAAACTGCCCCGGGCCACCTCAGCCAGTCCATAAACGGTTTCCAGGGGAGTGGGGTTATCCCGCCACATCAGATGGGCAGGAAAGAACCGGGTGACGTGGAGGGGGATATCCGGACTCAGGTGAGCGATCCACCGGGCCATGGCTTCCATCTCCCCGGGATCATCATTGAGCCCTGGCACCACCAAGGTGGTCAATTCCACATGGCATCCCGCCTCCACCGCCTGGGTAATAAAGGCCTTGACAACCTCTAAGGTGCCTCCCAAATTTTCGTATACTTCCTGGGTAAAGCCCTTTAAGTCGATGTTGAGAGCGTCGATGTGGGGGAGGACCTTCCGGGTGATTTCCGGAGTGGCTGAGCCATTGGTCACCAGGACGGTTTTCATGTCCCGCGCCTGAACCAACCTGGCGGTTTCCACCACAAATTCATAACCGATGAGAGGTTCGTTATAGGTGAAGGCCAGACCGATATTACCTTGGTGACGCATCCCCTCTGCCCGCCGGGCCAATTCTTCGGGGGAGAGAAGCATAGCCTCTACATCCCGCCTTCCTGCCATGGCAATCCGGGCATTCTGACAGAAGGGACAGTGCAAATTACAGCCAAAACTGCCCACTGACAGAATAAGGCGGCCTGGATAAAAATGGCGCAGGGGCTTTT
>JAQWCN010000218.1 GCA_028705955.1 Eubacteriaceae bacterium | reverse complement strand
GCGCAGATTGACCAACGCCTCTACCATTTCCTGCGGCGTCTCAACAAGACAAGCTGCCGATGACAACTCCTCCCGGGAGCCAAATCCGTAAAGACATCCCACGGCCGGCAAACCAAAGGTCGAAGCAATGGCCATATCTTTATCCCGGTCACCCACAATGATAAAATCCTTTCCATAATCCCGACGAATATGCGGATAAATCACCGTTTTCTGTGCAAAATCAAAAGATTCTGAGCAATAAAACCCGTCAAACCACCGATTGAGGCCAAAGGCTTTCCGGTGGGCATCCATATAGTTTTGGGGACAATTGCTTAAAAAAACCAGGGTAAACCCCTGGTTTTTTAATGCGTCAAGCGCTTCCGGCACCCGGGGATAAAGGCGGGCCTTTCCCTGAAGGGTCAATGTTACCATGGCGCTTCCCACCGCTTTACTGTAAACCGTCCGATCCGCTTCAGACAGATCCGGTCGAAAATCCTCCCACATTTCCTGAGGCGTCAACCCCAGCCAGTGGGCGATCCTTGCATCGGAAAAGGTTTGAGGCAGAGCTTTCCCATCCGCCACCATTTGCCCGTAAACCCGACGAAAAGCCTCGCCATAAATGACAATGGCATTATGAAGGGTTCCGTCATAATCAAAAAGGACGGCGGTCATCAGCCAATGACCCTGGACAAGTTGATCATCTCAATGGCACCCAGGGCGCAGTCATACCCCTTGTTGCCCGCTTTGGTCCCGGCCCGTTCAATGGCCTGTTCAATATTCTCAGTCGTCAGCACCCCAAACATGACGGGAATATCACTCTTGAGTGACACGGTGGCAATGCCTTTGGCTGCTTCGTTGCACACATAATCGTAATGGGATGTCGCTCCCCGGATCACACACCCCAGGCAAATCACCGCATCGTATTTCCCGGTAGTAACCATTTTTTGAGCAATCAGCGGAATTTCAAAGGCCCCTGGCACCCAGGCGACATCGATTTGATCCTCCGCCACATCGTGGCGGCGCAGGCCATCCACTGCGCCATCCAGCAATTTACTGACAATAAATTCGTTAAACCGCGCGGCCACAATGCCAATTTTTAAATTCGTTGCAACCAATTTTCCTTCTAAATAATTCATTGTATTATCCTCCTGATTTTAAAATTATACCGTTAAATTTGTGAACTGCTTTCGCAATGGCAGGTCGCCATCGTACTCGGATGTCCGTAATGGGTAAAATGCCCCATTTTTTCCTGTTTGGTTTCCAAATAAAATTTATCGTAATCTGTCGGGGCCATTTCAATGGGAACCCGTTCTGTAATGGTCAGTTCAAAATCTTCCAATCCTTCAATTTTTTTGGGATTATTCGTCAAAAGCCTTAGTGACCGGGCTCCCAGTTTCCGTAAAATCTGTGCCCCGATAAAATATTCCCGAAGATCCTCGTCAAACCCCAGGGCCAGGTTGGCTTCCACCGTATCCATTCCCTGATCCTGAAGTTCGTAGGCTTTGAGCTTGTTAATCAGCCCGATGCCCCGGCCTTCCTGGCGCAGATAGAGCATAATGCCCCGGCCTTCCGCTTCAAGTTGTGTCATCGCTGCGGCAAATTGCTGACCGCAATCACATTTTATGGAACCAAAAGCATCCCCGGTCAAACATTCAGAATGAACCCGGCACAATAAATTGGTGCCATCGCCAATATCCCCTTTAACCAGTGCCACGTGGTGTTCTCCGTTGAGTTTATTAATAAAACCATGGGCGATAAAATGACCGTATTTTGTCGGCAGTTTGGTCACCGCCACCTCTTCGACCAAATCATCATGAACTTTCCGGTATTGCTGCAATTTTTCAATCGTCACAATCGGCAATCCCTGTTCTTTGGCGAGGGCCATCAATTCCGGAGTCCGCATCATCTGTCCGTCATCCGCCATAATCTCGCAGCACAATCCGCAGGGCTTCAGTCCCGCCAACCGCATGAGATCCACGGTCGCTTCGGTATGTCCGTTGCGTTCAAGCACGCCGTTTTTTTTGGCAACCAACGGAAACATGTGTCCCGGCCGTCTAAAATCAGAGGGTTTAACGTCATCGGCCACGCACTTCATTGCGGTTAGCGAACGTTCCACTGCAGAAATGCCTGTTGTGGTATCGACATGATCGATGGAAACCGTAAACGCCGTTTCGTGATTATCCGTATTATAAGAAACCATTTGGGGCAACTGCAACTTCGCCGCCAGTTCTTCCGCCATCGGCATGCAGATCAACCCTTTTCCCAACCGGGCCATGGTGTTGACATTTTGCACCGTCGCATATTCTGCGGCGCAGATAAAATCCCCTTCATTTTCCCGGTTTTCATCATCGGTGACCAGTACCATTTTTCCCTGACGCAAATTTTCCAATGCTTCTTCAATTGTATTAAAAGCCATATTATCCTCCTCGCTTTCTTCACTTTGATTGTTTAAAATCCTGCTTTCAGTAACGCTTCTTTGGTGAGGGTTTTGGGAGACACTTCCGATTTTCGGGCTCCCCCCATCAAGCGTTGAACGTATTTCCCGATGATGTCATTTTCAATGTTGACCTTATCCCCGGGACGCCGTTGTCCTAAAACCGTTTCGCCCATGGTGTGGGGAATGATGGAAACAGAAAACCAGGTGTCTCCAACTTCCGCCACAGTCAAACTGATGCCGTCCAACGCCACACTGCCTTTTTCAACGATCATCCCCATGATGGACGGCCGGGCCTGAACGGTGAACCATTTGGCGTTATCGTCCAGCCGGGTGGCCGTAATAACGCCTGTCCCGTCGATGTGCCCGGAAACAATGTGACCGCCAAAACGGCCGTCAGCCGGCATTGCCC
>JAQWCN010000217.1 GCA_028705955.1 Eubacteriaceae bacterium | reverse complement strand
TGGATCCGGGCATTTGGTCAGGGCTTTCATGCTGGTAAACCCGCCGATGCCCAAATCGGTGATGCAGGATTCGGCACCGCCACAGACCATCACGTCGGCGTAGCCGTCCCGGATGTGGTGGAAACTGTCGCCGATCGCGTTGTTACTGGACGCACAGGCGGTGACGACGGCGGAACACATGCCCTTCAGGCCGTAGGCAATGGCGATTTGCCCGGCGGCCATATTGATAATGGACATGGGGACAAAAAACGGGGAAACCCGGTCGAAACCCTTGGCATGACCCCGGTCCTGTTGCTCACCGATGGTTTTCAGACCGCCGATGCCGCTGGCAACCATCACGCCGCAGCGGGTGGGATCGGCTTCCTTTTCCATATCCAGTCCGCTTTCTGCCATGGCTTCCTGGGCGGCGATGATGGCCAGCTGGGTAAAACGGTCCATTTTGCGGGCATCTTTTTTGGGAATGTGAGCCGGGATATCCAGCCCTTTCACTTCCCCGGCCAGTTTAACCTGCTGACCGGAAGTGTCGAATAAGGTGATGGGAGCGATGCCGTTGACACCTGCTTTGGCGGCCCGCCAGCTTTCTGCCGTCGCGTTGCCGAGGGGATTAACGGTTCCCATTCCGGTGATGACGACACGTTGTTTGTTGTTCATAATTGATCCTTTCTAAAGTGATAAGCATTAACAGATAAAGGCCATGTTTCCTTCGTTGTATGCGATGATGTCAGATGGCCATTCCGCCGTCGACGGAGAGAACCTGGCCGGTTGTGTAGCCGGCGGATTCCCCGGCGAGAAAGGCCACGGCGGAAGCGACATCTTCCGGACGCCCCAGACGGGGGATGGGGATGGCGCTGGCAGCGGCTTCTTTTTGGGCCGGGCTCAGAGCAGCGGTCATATCAGTTTCAATGAAGCCGGGGGCCACGGCGTTGGCGGTGATCCCCCGGGTTGCCAGTTCTTTGGCAACAGACTTTATGATACCGACGACGCCGGCCTTGCTGGCTGCGTAGCTGGTCTGCCCGGCATTTCCCCGCAGGCCCACGACTGAGCTTAAAGCGATGATCCGGCCGTAACGTTGTTTCATCATGATTTTGGAAACGGCTTTGATACATAAAAAAGTGCCCTTGAGATTGATGGCGGTAACGGAATCAAAATCGGCTTCGGAGGTGCGCATAATGAGACCGTCTTTGGCGATGCCGGCACTGCATACCAGTACGTCGATACGCCCGAAGGTGTCATTGACCGTGTGAACCATGGTTTTGACAGCGGCTTCGTCCCGGACATCGGCCTGAAGGGCAATGGCCTCTACGCCCTTTGCCTTGCAGGCGGCTGCAGTGTCATCGGCGGCGCCGGCGTTGCCGGCAAAGCCCACGGCGATATTAAAGCCCTGGCCGGCCAGAGCGAGACAGACGGCTTTGCCGATGCCCCGGCTGCCTCCGGTCACGAGGGCGGTTCGTTGAGTGATGGGTGTGGATGGTTTCATAAGCGGTTCTCCTTTTGTAATGCGATAAATTTAGCGATGTCTTCCCTGGTTTCCAGACTGACAGGATGGGCCCCTTTCAGGGTCTTTTTTACAAATCCGGAAAGGGTTTTGCCCGGACCGATCTCCACCCAGGTATCCACGCCCAGTTCTGCCAGGCGGCAAAGCGTCGCTTCCATATGGACCGGGCTTTGGACCTGGCGTTCAAGGAGATCCGGAATGCGTTCGTCCCCGTGGATTTCGCGGCCCAGACAGTTAAAGAATACAGGGATGCGCATGGGATGAAAAGGCGTTGTTTTAAAACGCACGGCCAGCGCGTCCCCGGCGGATTTCATAAACGGCGTGTGAAAAGGACCGCTGACCCGGAGGGGGACGCAGCGGCGGGCCCCGGCCGCTTTGGCCAGTTGACAGGCCTGATCGACCCCGGCTTTTTCACCGGAGATCACAATTTGACCCGGACAGTTAAGATTGGCAATGAACACTTTGCCGGAAGCTGAGGCTTTGGTACAAATGGCTGCGAGGGTGACGGCATCCAGCTGCATCACAGCGGCCATGCCCACATCGATCCCTTGAGAGGCATCGGCCATGACCTTTCCCCGGTAGGTCACAAGGTCGATGGCTGTTTTTTCGTCAAAGACCCCGGCGGCGTAGAGGGCGGAGTATTCGCCAAGGGAAAGCCCCGCTGTGTAATCCGGATGAATGCCAGCTTCGGCCAGAAGTGTGGTGACCCCAATGGCAAAAGCGACCATGGCGGGCTGGGTGTTTTCGGTGGCGCTTAAGGCGTCAGCTGGTCCATTGAGACACAAATCTTTTAATGCACCGGGAATCTTATCGTACACCCGGGCAAAAGTTGGACAGTGTTCGTATAAATCCTTCCCCATTCCCGGGTGCTGGCTTCCCTGTCCAGCGTATAAAAATGCAGTTGTCATTGTGTGTTTCTCCATTCCTGACAGAGTTCGTCAATTAATTTTGGGACCGTCGTCATCCGGTTGATGCGGCCCACGTTGGATCCGCAGAAAAACAGACCGGTTTCCCGATGCCCCCGGACCGCCTCAATTAAGGCATTGCTGATGCAGTAGGGCGTTTTTGCCGGGTGGCACGTCGTCAGGCAGCGGATACAGTTTTGAGCGGGAAAACGCGTTCCGCCGGATACGGCCTGAATCAGCGGGGTGTTAAGTGCCCGGCCGGGCATGCCGACGGGGCTGTCAATCAGGACCGCGTCGCTGGCCTTCGCTGCGATGATTTGATCTTTATAACCCTGGCTGGCGTCACATTCCCGGGTTGCGATAAACCGGGTGCCGATTTGGACCCCGGCGGCTCCCCGGGAGATGTAATGGGCCACGTCGGTTGCATCAAAGACA
>JAQWCN010000216.1 GCA_028705955.1 Eubacteriaceae bacterium | reverse complement strand
CTGGTGAGGGATAAACTCCATGGGATTTTAAATATGGCGTCCACCAGTGAGGGAACATCGGTTAAAATCGAGTTTTCCAATATCACCAATGAAGTCAAAGGTAAAAAAATGTAAGCAACAATACAATTCAAGGCAACGCTGCGATGGAGTGGCGGTTGTCCGTTAATCCCAGGTGTCGATGCCCGGGCAAATGAGAACAGGTATTCTCATTGCCCGGGCATTTTTTTGTGGAGGAAAAAGCAGTGGAAGAAATAATAAAAAGTGTCGGAATCGATATTGGAACGTCGACGACCCAGCTGATTTTCAGTCAGCTGAAGATTAAAAATATGGCGAGCAGTTTTACCGTTCCCAGAATCCATATCGTGGAGAAACACGTTATGTATCAGTCAGCAATTTATTTCACCCCCTTTTTATCGGAAGCCATTATCGATAGGGATGCCGTTAAAAAGATCATTAAACAGGAATACACCGCAGCGGGGATGACCCCGGCAGATTTAAAAACCGGGGCGGTGATCATCACCGGAGATGCTGCGCGCAAGGAGAATGCCGATGCGGTGATCCAGGCGCTCAGTGATATGGCCGGGGATTTTGTGGTGGCCACGGCGGGTCCGGATCTGGAATCGGTGGTGTCGGCCAAAGGGGCCGGGGCCGCTGCCCTTTCCAAAGAAGAGCGGTTAACCATTGCCAATATTGATATTGGCGGCGGGACAAGCAATATTGCGGTCTTTAGAAAAGGCGTTCACGTTGGGACAACCTGTTTAAACATTGGAGGCCGGCTCATTCAAATCAAAGACGGCCGGATTCGTTCGCTGTTCCCGGATATCAAAGAGAGTGCACTGACCCAGGGAATTGATCTGGAGCCCGGCGACAGCGCCGATCAAGGGAAACTTGAACCCCTTTGCCGGTGGCTGGCAGATGAGCTGGCCCAGGCATTAAACCTGAAGAAACGGGACCGGGCCCATGGCTTTTTGTATACCAATCAGGGGAAACCCCTTCCCGAAGATCTGAAAATCGATGCTGTCACTTTTTCCGGAGGGGTTGCCGATTGTATGGGCAGACCCGTCGATGATGAATTTCAATTCGGAGACATTGGCGTGCTGTTGGGAAAAGCCATTGCCGGTCAGCCGGAGCTGCAGCAGTTAAAACACTATCCGGCAAAAGAAACGATTCGCGCAACAGTGGTAGGAGCAGGAAGTCATTCCATGAATGTGAGTGGCAGTACGATTCACTATGAAGAGAATGTGCTTCCGGTTAAAAATATACCAGTTTTAAAAATAGGAGAGGAGGAGGAGCGCACACCGGAAAGCCTCGCTTTGGAAATCCAGAATAAAATTCCGCTTTTTGAAAAAGAAGGCGGGATGGGACCCATTGCTCTGGCTTTTTCAGCAGCAGGAAAAACAACCTTCAGTAAAATCCAGGCCGTCGCCAGGGCCATTGTCCAGGGAGCACAACCGATTATTGCCAGTTCAAACCCTTTGATTGTCATTGTCGAAAATGATATCGGCAAAGCCCTGGGCAATGCCCTTGATTTACGGCTTAGTGGTCAAAAACCGGTCATCTGTCTCGATGGCATTTATGCCGGAGACGGGGATTATATTGATATTGGAGAACCCGTTGCAGGGGGAAGAGTTTGTCCGGTGATTATCAAAACCATTGTCTTTAACAGGTAAGCAGAAAAAACAAGAGAGATGTTAAAAGAGGAGGAAGCATGATTTTAAAAACGAAGTTATTTGGACACAGCTATTCGTTCGGATCACTCCGGGAAGTAATGGCAAAAGCCAACGAGGAAAAATCCGGGGACCATTTAGCAGGCATTGCTGCGAAATCCGCAGAAGAACGGGTCGCCGCCAAGGTGGTATTGTCCCACATCACACTGGAAGATTTAAGAAACAACCCGGCCGTTCCTTACGAACAGGACGAAGTGACCCGGATCATCCAGGATGATGTGAACGAAAAGATTTATCAGGAATTAAAAAACATGACTGTGGCGGAATTCCGGGAATGGCTGCTGGATGAAAAGACAGACGGCGAAATGATCCACCGGGCATCCCGGGGAATTACCAGCGAAATTGTATCCGCTGTGTGTAAACTCATGGGCAATCTTGATCTGGTTTATGCGGCCAGCAAGATCAGGATCTCGGCGCATTGCAACACAACCATCGGTTTGCCGGGAACATTTTCATCGCGATTGCAGCCCAACCACACCACCGATGATATCGACGGTATCATGGCGTCGGTGATGGAAGGTTTTAGCCTGGGCTGCGGTGATGCTGTTCTGGGGTTGAACCCTGTGGATGATTCTGTGGAAAATGTGACCCGTATTCTCAATGCCTTTCACGATTTCAGGTGTAAATGGGACATTCCAACCCAATGCAGTGTTCTGGCCCATGTGACGACCCAAATGGAAGCCATTGAAAAAATGAAGGCCCCTGTCGATTTGATGTTCCAGTCGATTTCTGGTTCCCAAAAGGGAAATGAAGCCTTTGGGATTTCCGCGCAAATGCTTCAGGACGGCCGCGATTTGATGATGACCCAGGGGGTTAGCACCGGACCCAATGTGATGTATTTTGAAACCGGGCAGGGTTCGGAACTGTCATCGGAAGCCAATTTCGATTGGGATCAGCTCACGATGGAAGCGCGCTGCTACGGGTTTGGAAAACACTACAAACCGTTTCTTGTCAACACAGTCGTCGGCTTTATCGGACCGGAATACCTGTACGATTCCAAGCAAGTCATCCGGGCAGGTCTGGAAGATCATTTTATGGGTAAACTTTCTGGAATCCCCATGGGATGTGACGCCTGCTATACCAACCATATGAAGGCGGATCAGAATGATATCGAAAATCTGGC
>JAQWCN010000042.1 GCA_028705955.1 Eubacteriaceae bacterium | reverse complement strand
TGTGCTGCTGGAGGTTGACGTTTGTGCCGTTGTGGTGACGGTGGTGCTTGGAGTCGACGAAACAGCATTGGAAGCCAAATTGCCTAAAAAAACGCCGCTGAAAAGAACAATGATCAAGGAAATAGCATAGAAGACAGACAGGATGATCCGGACGGCCAACGGAAATTTTTTTCCGGTCCACATCAAAATAAGACCGACGGGCCAGAAGAAAATCAAAAACAGGACGACCACCCAGGTCTTGTAATACCAGGGTTCATTCTGAACCGGAGGCTGGGACGGTGCCGGATTGGATGGGGTCGATGCCGTCGGCTGAGCCGCTGGCGCCGGAGTGTTTGTGGCAGACGGCGCGTCGTCAAAAATAGAATCGCCGGCATCGTCATCATCGTCGCTGTCACTAAAGAAATCGTCGAAGGCTGGTGGCGAGACTTTGTTAATGATAAAATCGGCGGCGGTTTCGCTGGCTGCGGAAACCGTACAGGATACCTGGCCAGGGGCCGTTGTCCGGAGGTAAATTAGAATTTTGCCGTAGGTGGGGTCGACGCCGCCCAGCCGGTTTTTGCCCGGTTCAAAGCGTACAGGGGACCAGTTTAGCGGGAGGACCGTTGTTTTGAGTTGTTCAAAAACCTGGTCGTTGGTTCCGCTAAGGATAAAATCTTTTTTCATGGTTACACTTTCCTTTCCTTAGATTTAAAATGTATTCTGAAAATGATTACTCATTAATATTATAACATGATTCGCCGGAAAAACAAGTATTATTTAACCGGGGCGGTTCGTTTCCGGCAAACAGGGCGAAACCCGGTTGCAGGGGTCCCGGCCATTTGATACAATACACCCATTAAACGAAGTAAAGAAGGAAGATCAATGATCACATATTGCAAACCGGATCATCCGGAATTGATTATCGAAAAAACGGGACAAAAGTTGTACGACAGACAACTGGGAAGTCGCCATGCCTGTTTCCCGGTGGGAGGCACCGGCTATTTTCTGGCCTTTTGCTGGACCGATGTCACACACATTAAAAAGAGGGATTCCCGGGTCAGCATTTACTGCGACAACAGCCAGCTGATTATGATGGGCACCGAGGAAGTGATCGCCGTCATGCAGAGCCTGCCCCAGGACGGGGATCCTTTTGCGACCCTGGTGGAATTTTTCTCCGAGCTGACCGGTCCGGATGTGGATGTGCTGGAAAGACAGGAACGGGATATCAACGAGCTGGAAGTGGGACTGCTTACCACGGAACACCCATCCAAAGGGGCACTGCGGCGCATTATCACCCTGCGCCGGGCGCTGATGAAAACCAAGCGCTATTACGAACAGCTGGGCATGGTGGTGGACCGGCTGACCGAAAACGAGGCCCGGATTATCGACGAAGAGATCCACGGGCGTTACCGGGCGGTGGGGCGATACGTTCACTATCTGATTCAGTACGTGGTGGATCTCCGGGAATTTGTGACCCAGGTCCGGGAAGCGTACCAGTCCCAGATCGATATCGAACAGAATGAAATCATGAAAATTTTTACGGTGCTCACCGCCATCTTTATGCCCCTGACGCTGATTGTGGGGTGGTACGGCATGAACTTTAACATTCCGGAATTGAGCTGGGCCCACGGGTATTTGTATGTGACGGTGCTGTCCCTGGTGGTCTGTTCGATTTGCTTTTTCATCTTCAAGAAAAAACACTGGTTCTGAGAAAGGTGCAAGAATGACGGAAAATAAAAAAGAAGTGATGCTTCCCTGGCTGCTGGCGTGGCTGATGGTGGATGCCATGGTTGGCGTGGCGGTGACAACGGGGGAGAAGGAAATCATCTTTCCGGAAATCGCGGCGCTGGTTCTGGGAGGCTGGGTGGCAGGGCGTCAGCCCTGGGAGGTCAACCGGACCAAACAGGTGCTGCTGATGACCATCGGCTCTTTGATGGGCATTGGGTTTGTGCGGTTTGTGCCGTTTCCCAAACTGGCCTGTATTCTGTTGGCCTTCAGTATGGCTTCGGTTTTGCTCATCGCGTTTAAATGCACGTTTCTGCCCGTGCTTTCGGCCTGCATTCTGCCCATCTTGCTGGGCGTGAGCAGCCTGGTCTACCCGGCTGCGGTCATCACGATGACGCTGGTGGTGGCGATGGTGCAAAAAAGACTGGAAGCCCACGAGCTGCGGGAGATCAAAGGCCATGTCCCCTGTTCCTTTAACTATCGGTGGGAGGCGGTCCGGTTTGCCCTGCTGTTTGCGACGCTGGCGGCGGTGGGGGCATTGGCTCTGGGCCGGGGTTGGACGTTTTTAACCGCTCCGCCCCTGATTGTGGGCATGGCGGAACTTTCGGATCCGGAAAGCCCAAGCGGCAGCCGCTGGCCCCGGGTCTTTGGCATGGTGGTAGTGTGTGCGGCCATCGGCGCCTGGGGGCGTCTGGGGCTGACCGGGGCGTTGGGCGCACCGGAAATCGTATCTGCTGCCGTGGTGATGGCCTGCGTGCTGGTGGCTGCCTGGGGACTCAAGACGCCGTTCCCGCCGGCGGGGGCCATTGCACTGCTGCCTTTTTTGCTGGAACCGGATGCCCTGCTTTGGTATCCCCTTCAGGTGACGGTGGGATTCGCCCTGATGGGGGGTGCAGCTCTGGGAGTACGGGCGCTGGGTAACCGGTGCGGCCGTGATCATAAAAAAAAGCCTGAATGACAAAGTCATTCAGGCTTTTTTTATTCTGTTCCTCAACAGATTTATTTGATTTCGCCGGTTTCAATGACGAAATTGACACTGCCACCCATGCCACTGGAGAGGCCGGAGAAGTTGTTATAAGCTTTGCTGGCGTCATTAACGGCATTGAGTTTGTTGCTCAGATTCTTAAAGTCGTTGTTGTACAGGGCGGCGATCTTGTCGATCCCGGCGGTTTTGTAA
The DNA here is from genome assembly GCA_028705955.1 of Eubacteriaceae bacterium. Lineage (GTDB taxonomy): Bacteria > Bacillota > Clostridia > Eubacteriales > Eubacteriaceae > JAQWCN01. Next base: position 9,002 of record JAQWCN010000042.1, on the reverse strand, counting down.
GTGCTCATGCCGTCGGCCAAAGTGCCGAGACCACTGTCCAGGGTTCCGGTTCCGCTGGCCAGTTGGCTGGTGCCGGAGGCCAGGGAGGCGACCCCGCTGTTTAACGTGCCGTTGTTGGCGGTGATGGTGCCCAGGCCGCTGGCCAGAGAATTGGCACCGGATGCCAGCTGGCTGGATCCTGCGGCGAGTTGGTTGCCGCCGGTGACCAGAGAGGCGGCCCCGTTGTTTAAGGTGGCGTTATTGGCCACGAGTTGGTTAGCACCGGAAGCGACCTGGTTGGCGCCCTTGGTGTAGGCGGTGATGCCCTGGGAGAGTGCGCTGGTGCCGGTAGTCAGGTTCTGGCTGCCGGAGGTAATGGCAGCGATGGCCTGCTGGAGTCCCATATTTTCCGAGGTTGTGGATGTTTTGGTTACCGCTTCCTGCATCTGAGTGATGCCAGCGTCCAATTCCTTGGTGCCCTCGTAGAGGCCTTTGCTGTCGGTGGTGCCGTTGACCCCTGCATTAAGGGCTGCAGCGCCATGGGAAACCTGGGCCGCACCCTGCTGAAGGGCTGCGAGCTGTTCCTGGGTCGACTGGGAATTAAGCTGGGCCACGACACTGTCCAGCGCGTCACCGGCTCCGTTGGCGCCGCTGCACTGGGCAATGGCGTTGGTCAGGGTGCTGATCTGGGTGATGGTGGCCTGATCCAGCGTCTGGCCGGCTTTACTGGTTAAGAGGGCGGTCAGTTGGTTCTGATAGGTGGTGACTGCGCTGCCCTGCTGATGGTAGTTGTCTGCTTCCTGGCTGAGCTGGGTCGTTAAACCGGTGAGGGTGCTCACCAGCGTATTGACTCCGGAAGTTACCTGGGCCGAACCGTCGGCCAGTTGCTGGGCCGCGTCGGCGGCGCCGGTCTGGGTGTCGGTGCCTTCGTAGCCGGCCACCAGAGCGTCGGCTCCGGCTTTGGCTTCGGTCAGGCCTTCGGCCAGACTTTTGGTTCCGCTGTTGATGGCTGTCATGGATGTGGAAATCGTGGTGGCCCCGTCATTCACAGATTTGGCGCCGTTATTCAGGGTGTCGTTATTGGCGGTCATCTGATTGGCTCCGTCGGCGAGGGTTTGCGTCCCGCTGGTATAATCGGCAATTCCTTTGGCCAGCGTTCCAAATTGGGGAACCGAAGCGGCCACGCTGCTGTTTAACGTCTGAGCCCCGGCGTTTAAGGTGTTGCTGCCTGCCGCCGCAGTGGCCACGCCATTGGTGTAATCACTCACGCCGCTTTGCAACGTGCCCACACCGCTGTTTAACGTCTGGGTGCCGGCCAAAAGTTCGTCGGCCCCGACTTTGGCGGATAAGCTGCCCGCGACCAGCTGGTTGGTGGAATTGACCAGGGTGTTGATCTGGGAATCCAGGTCGCCAAAACTGGTGACATCGTCCAGACCCGCCTTGTTTAACACTTCGGTGGAAATGGAAGTGAGGGTTGGGCCCATTTCAAAGTTGGTGGCATCCGCAGTGATGGTCACCGTTTCCGGGATGCTCACGTTAAGGGTGTTGCCGGAAAGCCCCAGGTCGCCGTTTAACCCCGGGAAAGCCAGACCGATCACAATATTATTAGAACCGTCGGAAATCACAGCGCCGTGATCAACGGCCACATTGGTAAAATGATCGTTGCTCATATCCAGGGCTGTCGCTGCGGTAAACGGTGTGGTGATGCCATTGGTTTTGGAAGTGTTGGTGTAATTGATGGTCATTTCCACATGGCCGGATTTGCCTTTGATTTCCGAGGAGGAAACACTTTTGCCGTCCAGTTTGTAGCCAATCTGAACGTTGACCGGGAGGGCTTCACTGGTTTTGCCCTGATAATAGATGTCTTTGCCGGCGGTATTCCACACCAGGGAACCGTCTGCGTTTTTCGTAAAGGTTTCGTCCCCCTTGACATTGGTGATGTCCGTTAAGTTGGAGGCATCCGCCACCTGGGTTTTGGTGCCTGCATTTTTTAACCAGTCCGAAACCGTGGTGGAGGTGGGGTTGCCGGTGGCATCCGCTTTAACATAAACCGTTTCTTCTTTGCTCACGGTGCCGTCGCCGCTTGCGGCGGTGGTGTTGGCGCCGGAAGCCGTTTCGGCCTTGGCGGCGAGTTCCGTGGTATCGGTGGTGCCGGTGCTGCCGCTGTTGGCAGCGTCTGAGCCGCTTTTGACTGCGGCCAGACTGACGGTGGTCACAATGGCCACCAGCAGGATAGCGATGATGGCGACTGCCATTATTTTTTTGGACTTCGGAGTCATCGCGCGAAGTTTCTTCATTTGTAAATCTTCCTTTCTTCTTTAATCATATGGACGTGTCGGTACGTGCCGGTCCCCTTCGTTTCGGAAAGGGATTATCTTTTTTATACGTTCAAACCGCCGAACGGTCCGGAAAAGAGACCGCGGGCAGCGGATTATTTTGTTTCTACAGCCGGTTCGGCTTTGGCCTGAACCGCTGGTAAAAAGCCTTTGGAGCTTTTGCAGATCAATTTGTCAAACACCATGAACAGCGACGGCAGGATAAAGATAACCGAAACCATGGAGATGAGTGCCCCCCGGGACATCAGGATACAGATCGAACTGATGATATCCACCTGGGAATACATCCCCACGCCGAAGGTCGCCGCAAAGAAACCGGTGGCTGATACAATGACCGAAGGAATGGCGTAGGCCAGTGCATTGTTGATGGCCGTGCGTTTGTCCCGTCCCATCGCGCGCTCCTGCTTGTACCGGGTCGTCATCAGGATGGCGTAGTCCACCGTGGCCCCCAGCTGGATCGTACTGATACAGATTGGGGCGATAAACGGAAGGTCCGTGCCGGTGTAAAACGGAATCCCCAGGTTGATGGAAATGGCGAATTCGATCACGCCAACAAGAATGACGGGCAGGGACGCCGATTTAAGCACCAGTGCAATAATGATAAAGATCAGCACGATGGAGATGATGTTAACCACCTGGAAATCGTGGTTGGAGATTGTAATCAAATCTTTGGTGCAGGGTGCCTCCCCGATCAGCATCCCGGTAGAATCGTACTTGTCAAGCACCTTGTTCAGGGCGTCGATCTGGGTGTTGACCTGATCGGTCCCGGTGGTGTATTCCGAGTTGATGATCATCAGCTTGTACTTATCGCTCTCAAGGGTATTCTTCAGCTCGTCGGGAATCATGGTTGACGGAATCGTCGGCCCCAGGAAGGTATCCGCGGCCAACACATTTTTGACCCCGTCCACTTTTTCCATCTCGTCGATCATGTTGCCGGTATCCTTGGCAGACAGGCTCGTATCGGCCAGAACCATATGGGTTGCCCCGGTATTAAAGGTCGAGGTCAATTTATCCCGGGCCACGCAATAGGGCAGTTCCTTGGGCAGGGTGGAGCCCAGATCGTAATAGGAGCCCACGTTGCTGTAGCCGATGGCCGCTGGAATCCAGACGACGATAAAGACGAGAACAAAAATTTTATAATGGCCGGTGACAAAATTGGCCAGCTTTTGCATATCCGGCAGCACGTTGCGGTGACGGGTTTTGTTGATGAGCTTGTCAAACTGGAGAATCATGGCCGGCAGCACAGTAACACAGCCGATCACGCCGAGAATCACGCCCTTGGCCATCACGATACCCAAATCCATGCCCAGGGTAAAGGTCATAAAGCACAGCGCCACAAACCCGGCGACCGTGGTGATGGAAGATCCGATCACTGAGGTGATGGTATTGGCGATGGCATGGGCCATGGCCTCTTCCCGGTTATTGTCCCGGAGCCCCAGCTGCTCCTCGTAACTGTGCCACAGAAAGATGGAATAATCCATGGTGACAGCCAGCTGCAGAACAGCCGCCAGGGCTTTGGTGATGAAGGAGATCTCTCCCATAAAAATGTTGGATCCCAGATTCCACATGATGGCCACGCCGATACTGATCAAAAAGATAATCGGGACGATATAGGAATCCATGAAGATCATCATGACAGCGCAGCACAGCACCACCGCGATGGCCACATAAACCGGCTCTTCCTGTTCGCACAGGTTTTTCAGGTCGGTGACCATGGCAGACATCCCGGAGATAAAGCACTGGGAGCCGGCCACCTCCCGCATTTGGGTAATGGCCGCGATGGTTTCATCCGCCGAGGTGGAGGTGTCGAAGAAAACCGCCATCATCGTGGTGCTGCCACTGTTAAACGCGTCGTAAACTTCATCGGGAATCATATCCTTGGGAATGGATAAATCTGCGACGTCATCGTACCAGATCACAGAATCCACATGATCGATCGCCTTGAACTTGTCCTCCAGGGCGGCCACGTCCTTGTCGGACATGTTGTCGACCATGACCAGGGAAAAGGCCCCCTTGCCGAAGTCGTCCAGTAAAATGTTTTGACCTTTGACGGTCTCGATGTTGTCGGGCAGGTAAGTCAGGATATCGTAATTGATGCGCGTATTAAAATAACCGAAGAGTGCGGGAATCAGCAGCGCAAAGCCGATGATGAGAATCATTACCCTGAACCGGACGATTTTTTTGCCGAATGCTAACATATGTTTTCTCAAACCTTTCTATAAAAATTGTCATGTGTCAACAAAAGATAACCATACAGTTGTTGACTTCTTAACTATTGTTAATTATACTAATAATAGTTGGAAAATCAATAAACAGATGGTTAACTTTGTGTGGACTATCCAACAAATTTAAAAAAAACGTTAAAAAAAGCGACCATTTTGATAAAGTTTTAATTAGGGGGAACAAAATGCCAGTACGGAAAGTGGACAGACGGGTCCGAAAAACCAAAAAGCAGCTGAGGGAGGCCTTGACAACACTGCTGAAAGAAAAGCCGATTCAAAAAATAAGGGTGCGGGAAATTGCAGACCTCATCGACATTAACCGGGGGACGTTTTATCAGTATTACCGGGATGTGTACGATATGCTGTCCAAGATCGAAAATGAACTCTTTGAACAGTTTAATCAGGTGATGGAAGAGACCGGGATCCAAAATAACCGGGACGGCAAAACGGATATCAAACCGTTGTTTGTCAAAATCATTTCCTTATTAAAAGAGAATGCGGATCTGGCCATCGCGCTGATGGGGCCCAACGGCGACCCGGTTTTTGTGGAACGGGTCAAGGGGCTGGTGCGCAAACGCTGCATGGACGACTGGATGGGCCGTTACCAGACACCGGAATCCCAGCAGTATTTTGAATACTACTATGCGTTTGTGGTGTCGGGGTGCATCGGCTTGTTCCAGCGCTGGCTGGAAAATGGAGCCGATGAAGCCCCGGAACGTCTGGCGGTGTTGTTTGAACAGATTATTCTCAAAGGGGTTCAAATTTTTGAAGAATAAAAATGCAGGTCCTTCTTGACAAAACGGCGGGTTATGGTATCCTATTAGAGTAATCTGATCCTGTAGCTCAGCCGGGAGAGCGCTACCTTCACACGGTAGAGGTCGCTGGTTCAAGTCCAGTCGGGATCACCATTTTAAATAAAATTCCAATGTTCAATGAAAAAAGTCCTGGCCTTATGACCAGGGCTTTTTTATTATTCATTTTCATTCCATGATTTTCGTCCATTTTATAATTCTTATCATTGTAATAATTGCAACGCTCAGTATAATACCAGATTTTTTCAACCATTTTTTATTATTGTAATGACAGGAAATCATTAGTTATCTGTTTGATTTTTTCGGCAATGATTGCTTCGACTTCATCATATTTTTTAATACTGCTTCTTCATCAAGATACCACTGTTCCCAATATGATTGATGTCCTGTCAAAACGATAGGAAACAACTGCCATAATTCCTCAATACTCATTTGTGAAAGTTCTCTACGCATGTGCTTTCTCTTCAAATTCTAATTTGGTTTGCCTATACTCTACTGTTTTGTGTATTTCTCCAACTGTGCATCCATATCTCGTCCGCCATACATCACGCGGATAATGGTAACCATGGCATCTTCCTTGTTAGGAATATACAGCACACAGTAATGATCCACAGGCATTAACCGCAGACCTCGACTGCGCCACGGTTCGTTCTCGTACTCACGAAAACGCTCTGGCATCTGATCAAGGCTCATGATACTTTCTTCCAATTGGTCAAGCTGACCGCTGGCATTCTCAGGCGATTGCAGTTCAAATGCAATATATTCAAATATTCCTCTAAGGTCTGCATCCACCTGTTCTGAAATTTCTATTTCAAACATCACAGGTTATAATCCGTGTGGATGTCTGTAAATGCCTTTTTTGCTGATTTTGTGCGACCAGCCTTCATGTCCGCATATCCTTTCCCCAGTTCTGCATTCATCTGTTCTTCCGATAGAGAACTCATGTCTAACGGTCTTGCAGACGGCATCTTTACATCAAAAGGAATTCCTCTCTGAAGGATAATCTGTTTATAGAACATATTGATAGCGTTGGATGCAGGAATACCAAGTGCAGAAAGAATCCCCTCTGCCTGTTCCTTTACATCCGGCTCAATTCTTACATACAGGTTTGCTGATTTCGCTGCCATAGTAATCGCTCCTTTCAAAAACGCATATTTTTTCTTACATTTATATTATACTCATTTGTACGCACAATAGCAATGCAAAGTTTGCTGTTTCCACATTTGCGTTTTCCACCAACACCTTATTACTGTCCAGTTCCTCTTTCAGCACCTCGGTACGGAATTGCTCCGGCACCATTGCAAGTTCCAGATCACCGTTATAACCCATGTTGTTGGAAATTGTATAATACGCATAACCATCAGCATAGAAATTGCTCGGCTCGCCATTGGCATCCAGTGCCAAGGAAACAGCCGCTTTGTGACAAAAAAACAGCTTGTCATTCGTGACAAATTCAAAACAGTTAATAGCAAACTGAAGTATTTCTTTAGGGATCGTGATAATCTACAAACGAAAGATTATCGAAAAAATTCCAAAGTATGATGCGTGTTAAAAGGGGAGCGCTGCGCCGGAAACGATCGCTCTGTTGATCGAAGCGTAAACGCTGCCATCCTATTAATTTTTGGAATGATGAAAAGGGAAAATTCTCACGTTCCGGGGAACATCCATCCCGGGTTGTGGTGAATTATATAAATTGAAGGGAGAAAATAATTATGGCGATTGGTGGAAACATTGGGATTAGCAGTGAGGTTTTACAGGAAAAAGCGAGTCAGTTTGGTGCGAAAGCAGAAGAATTCCAATCTTTGGTTTCGGAAATGCGGAACATGGTCAACGCTTTGGAGGAAGGCTGGGCAGGGAATGCATTCTCGTCCTTTGTCGCTCAGTTTGATGGTTTGGAACCGAGCTTTAACGCAACCCGGGAGCTGATCACACAGATTCAGCAAGCCTTAATCAACGCGGAAGCCAGCTATACCGAATTCGACCAGCAGATGGCAAATTCTGGAAAATAGGTTTCTTTTGGACGGCATGGCATGGTGCCATGCTGTCTTTTGGGTTTAAATGGAATCCGCCCGGCCGTTGTAAAACGGACCGGAATCAGCCGTTTTAACTCCCCTCAATAACAATGGTATAAAAAGATTGAACAGATTGGATGATGAAGGAGAAACACGTGGATAAGATCAACCTCAAATCGAAACCTAAAAAATACAGCCTTTATATTATTTTTATTATTTTACTCATCCTGGGATGCACCGCCAGCTTTTTCGGCGGCAAATCCGTCGGGTCAGCTTCTGCTGCCGCGGGCCAGGGCGCGGAGGAAACCAAAGCGTCCGGGTCCCAGGATAAAGTAACCACAAAATCAATCGCGCTGGTCAACATGGACAGCGGCGTGGACGTCAACGGGGAAACCCAGTATTACGGCAAAAAACTTATCGAAAAAGCAGGGAATAATTTTATCATCACCGGTTTGGCAGATGCCAAGCGGGGGCTTAAAACCGGAGCCTATGCCGGTTATTTGATCATTCCCGACAATTTTTCCCAATGCGCGGTTAGTTTAAACACCACGCCGACTCCGGCCGAACTGTCCTACGTGGTCAACGGGGATCTGACCGAAGAATCAAAAACTTCCGTGGTTTCGGACATCACGAGTCTTCAGCGGTCCATGAATAACGATTTGAGTTATATATACCTCAGCTCTCTGTTGGATACGGTGCATCAGGGGCAGGACGATGTCGCCAGTGTTCTGGCTAACGACAGCGAGGACACCGATGCGATCATGCGGATTGAACCCTACAGCCTCATTTCAATGGTGCAGACGCCGGAAATGGAAAATCCGGACACTTCTTTTGAACCCCTGGATATTCAGCAGTATTTAACCGAGAACCAGGCTCTGGTCGATACCATCAACGAAAAATACGCGGAGTATATCTCCCTCAGCCAGGCGGATCTGGACGTTCTCAAGCAGGAAGGCAGCAACGTCAGCGTCTCCTTTAACGATACGACAGACACGGTCAACGGCATCAATCTGGTCGAAGACGAAACCGGCGCCAAAGTTTACCAGTCCGGGCTCACCAATTTGCAGACGGCTCTGGAGGCCCACAACACCGCACTGACCGGAAAAGAAACGGAAATTACAGGTAATGTTCAAAACCTTGCGACGGACAGCAGCCGGATTTTAAATCACTATATAAACTATAATTAAAAGTTTTGATACATAATTTAAAAAATATAAATAGAATTGTAAATGAATGAAAGCGGGAAGACCGGAAGTCAACCTGTAAATCCATTTTGGAACTGCAACAAAAACTGCTGAATAATCAGATCAAAATGCGAAAGCATTCATAAAACATCAAAAGCAAGCGCCAAAAGGCCCCGTTTCCATAAGGAAACGGGACCTTTTGTGATAGAGGGTTATTTTTTGATTGATTAACGGTTGGCAAAAATGCTCATGGCGTGTTCCACATCCCGCTGCATGGCTTGCCGCGCAGCTTCTGCCATGGTGTCAAAACGCAGGCTGTCCGGATCCGGACTGTTATTTTGGAGGGCCCGGACGCCGTTGCCGCCGGCTAGGGACATGTAGGTAAAATAGTTGATCTTGGTGATGCCGTTGGCGATGGCCCGGTGGAATTCGTCATCCGATACGCCGGAGCCGCCGT
>JAQWCN010000215.1 GCA_028705955.1 Eubacteriaceae bacterium | reverse complement strand
CCATTGTAGATATTGGAATTCTGGAATGTTATTCTAATTCCCGGAAATATCTGTTGGATCGCAATACTGTTCCGGAGATGCCAAAACGAAAGAAAAATACGCATAAATATCAGTATGGTGCATTGACAGTAATTGCAGGTTCTGTTGGGATGGTAGGGGCAGGATTAATGGCATCGACGGCTGCCCTGCGTTCAGGAGTTGGGTTGGTTACGACGTATGTAGAAGAAAGTGCTTATGCTGTTATGGCTGGACAAATGCCTTGGGAAGTTATGGTCAAACCCTTTCAAATTGATCAACTGATTGAAGCGCTTCAGAATCAAAAAGCAACGGGCTACCTCTATGGGCCTGGAGTAGGAAGGACAACAAACCAGATTCATTTATTGACCTGGCTGATGAATCAGGAAAAACCAGTTGTGATTGATGCTGATGGTCTATATCACTTATCTCAAAGGATGGATATTTTAGAAAGGCATCACGGTCCGGTTGTCTTGACCCCACATCTTGGTGAGTTTGCTAATTTGACGGGTTTGACGACGACAGAAATAAAAGATGATCCCCTTTCCATTGGACAGAAATTTTCTAATCGCTATCAGATTATTCTTGTATTAAAAGGTCATTGTACGCTCATTTTTGAGCCGAATGGCAATGTATGGTTTAACACAACAGGAAATCCGGGGATGGCAACTGCTGGATCGGGGGACGTATTGGCCGGTATGATTGCCGGGATGATTCCTCAGATGGAAACGGTCGTGAATGCGGTGAAAAGAGCGGTTTATATCCATGGGTTGGCTGGGGATTGCTGGGTCAAAGAACATAACGAAAGGTCTTTGACGGCTACTGATTTGATAACATCTCTTACAATGATGAATGATTGAGGAGGCTCAATGAATAAAACCTATAAAATAATGACTTTTGGATGTCAGATGAATGAAAATGACTCCGAAAAGCTTTCTGGAATGCTAAAAGCAATGGGATATACGCCAATCGAAGATGAACGGAAAGCGGGCGTTGTGATTATGAATACCTGTTCAGTTCGTGAAAATGCAGATGTTCGGGTATTTGGCAATTTGGGCGCTTTTAAGCATTATAAAGAAGATAATCCGGGAATGGTATTGGCTGTTTGTGGATGTATGATGCAGCAACCCGCCATTGTAAAGCAGATCAAGGATCAAAATCCACAGGTTGATATTGTGTTTGGCACACATAACATTCACCGTTTCCCGGAACTTTTGGCTAACTATTTAGTTTCTGGGAAAAGAACCATCGAGATATTGGACGATGATAACGGATTGGTTGAAGATTTACCGGTCGACAGGCGGTACCCATTTAAAAGTTATGTCTCTATTATGAAAGGGTGTAACAATTTTTGTTCTTATTGTATTGTTCCGTATACCCGGGGAAGAGAAGTCAGCCGGCCACATACCAAAATTCTTAAGGAAATTGAAAATCTGGCTGAAGATGGATGTTTGGAAGTCATGCTTTTAGGCCAAAATGTTAATTCTTATGGAAATGACCGAACAGATCAATACCACTTTCCAGAGTTACTAAGGGATGTTAATCAAATTGATGGCATTAAGCGGATTCGTTTTATGACTTCTCATCCTAAAGATTTGTCAGATGAAGTGATTGATGCAATTGCAACCAGTGATAAAGTTTGTCCTTCCATTCATTTAGCAATACAATCGGGAAGTTCCCGAATTTTAAAATTAATGAACCGTCGTTATAATAAAGAACAAATCATTGAATTGGTTCAAAGAATCCGGAACCGTATTCCGGATGTCGCCATTACGACGGACATCATTGTGGGGTTTCCTGGAGAGACTGAAGAAGACTTTCAGGAAACAATTGATGTTGTTCAAAAATGTCGTTTTGATTCCGCATTTTCATTTATTTATTCCAAGAGATCTGGAACACCGGCAGCAGCAATGGAATCTCAAATATCAGAAGCGGTGAAACACGAACGATTAAATCGGTTGTTGGATTGTCTGCATGACATCAGTAAGGGACAGAATGCCGGTTATCAAGACCAGGATGTGACAGTGCTTGTGGAAGGGAAAAGTAAACATAACGAAAAAAGGTTAAGCGGTCGAACAATGAGTGGGAAACTTGTTAATTTTGATGGTGATATGGAATCAATTGGTTCAATTGTAACCGTGCATATTAAGCAGGCTAAAACATTTAGTCTGGATGGTGAAGCAATCGAATCGTAAATGGAGTGAATAATGGGATTAACACCAATGATGCAGCAATATTTAGCGACACATGAGAAAGTGCCGGATGCAATTTTATTTTTTCGTTTAGGGGATTTCTACGAAATGTTTTTTGATGATGCGTTAACCGCATCCAAAGAATTGGAAATTGCTTTAACCGGAAGAGATTGTGGATTGGAAGAACGCGCACCCATGTGCGGCGTGCCTTATCATGCGGCAGAAAGCTATATTGCAAAACTGGTTGAAAAGGGACATAAAGTTGCAATTTGCGAACAATTGGAAGACCCGGCTTTGGCGAAAGGGATTGTTAAAAGAGATATTATTAAAGTGGTTTCGCCAGGAACGATTGCAACTGATCAAATGCTAAAAGACAAGGAAAACAATTTCCTGGTTTCTCTTTTTTCTGGGAAAACAACGGTTGGTCTCGCATATTTAGATATTTCGACGGGAACTTTTAACACGACGGAATTACCTGTTGATGAAACATATTCTCAAGTTATGGATGAATTGGGAAAGATAGATCCTGCGGAAATAATTGTCAATCCTGGATTTTATAAGCAATCGGATGCTATTCATAAAATTGAGGAACGTTTTGATTGCATGACGAATCTTTTCCCGAGTCAATTTTATGAAAAAAAGAAAGCCCGGGAGATGCTTAAAGAGCAGTTT
>JAQWCN010000214.1 GCA_028705955.1 Eubacteriaceae bacterium | reverse complement strand
TCTAATCTCACTTAGGCGTCTAATTCAGAAAGGGCCTGGGCGACTTCGTCCGCATTGGGTCCCTTACCATGCCAGCCCGCATTGTTTTCCATATAGGAGACACCCTTACCCTTGACGGTCTTACACACCATCATGGTGGGCTTGCCTTCAACGGTTCCAGCCTGTTCCAGGGCAGCGCGAAGCTGATCGAAGTCGTTACCATCTTCCACCACGATAACATTCCAGCCAAAGGCTGCGAATTTTTCATCAATGGGATAGGGACTCATAACATCGGTAATGGCACCGTCGATTTGGAGGTTGTTATTATCCACAAAGGCAATCAAATTATCCAGCTTGTAATGGGCAGCGCTCATGGCGGCTTCCCACACCATACCTTCCTGGAGCTCGCCATCCCCTAAGAGGACGTAGGTTTTCCAGTCTGCTTTGTCAAGCTTAGCTCCCAGAGCCATCCCAACGGCAGCGCCGATACCCTGGCCTAAGGAACCGGTAGACATATCTACCCCGGGAATCTTCTTCATGTCCGGGTGACCCTGGAGCATGTGACCGATCTGGCGCAGGTTTTCCAGCTCTTCTTTAGCGAAAAAGCCTTTGGCTGCTAAAGTGGCGTAGAGCACCGGAGCGGCGTGTCCCTTGGACAGCACAAAGCGATCACGATCTTCTTTTTTGGGATCCTTGGGATCCACATTCATTTTTTCAAAATATAACAGGGCTAAAATTTCTACGGCGGATAAAGATCCACCCGGATGACCGGAGGCGGCCTTGCCAATCATTTTAACAATATCTTTGCGGATATCCTTGGCTGTTGCTTCTAATTTTCCCATAAAGTTCTCCTTCGAAAAGATTTCTATCTCAAGCCCAATACCATCATTGGGCTACGATATCTATATACCGGGCTAATTTAGCCCAAAATAACCAGAATTTAAAATTTCCACCTCGAGATGAGCATCCCCCATAAAGGTGTACACCCGGGGAACCCGTTTGTTCACCATACAGACCAGCTCGTAATTGATGGTTCCCAGCTTGTTCGCCAGCTCATCAACGGAAAGGTTTTCTCCAAAAAGCTCCACCTCGTCAAAAAGGGTCACATCTTCGAGATCTGTAATGTCAATGGTACATTGATCCATACAAATATTGCCCACTACCGGAGCACGCTGACCTTTAATCCAGACTTCTGCCCCTTTGCCCGACAACATCCGGGTATACCCATCGGCATAACCCACCGGCAGGGTGGCAATTACCCGATCCTCAGTGGCGATGTACTTGCGCCCATAACCCAGGGAATCTCCGGCATGGATCGTTTTGATATGGACGATCCGGGTTTTAAAGGTCATCACAGGCTTTAGGAGCAGGCGCTCTTTCTTGACCTCATCCGAGGGATACAGACCGTACAGAATGATGCCTGGCCGAACGCCATTGAAAATGGTCTTCTCAAAATCCATGATGGCGGCACTGTTTTCCACATCCTTTAAGGGAATGGTAATCCCCCGTTCCTTTAAGCCCTTCACCACCTCGGCATAGCGGGACAGCTGGAGATGGGTAAAGGTTTTATCAGCACAGTCTGCGGTGGCGAAATGGGTGAACATCCCTTTAATGGTAATCCCCGGCAGCTCAGCAATCTGAGCGATGGCCTCCACCGCCTCATGCCATTGCCAGCCGATCCGGCCCATTCCCGTGTCCACCTTCACATGAACCGGGCAGACACAGCCTTCGGATACGCAGCAATCAGACAATGCTTTGGCAAAATCATATTGGTACACCGTTGGCTCGATATCCCACTCCACTAAGTCCGGTATGGTATCCTCCGCGGTAAAGCCCAGAAGCATGATGCTGCTGCGATCGATTCCCTTTTGACGCAGGGCTATGGCTTCATCCAAAAAAGCTACCGCAAAGGTGTCAATCCCCTCATCCTGGAGGGTTTCCACTACCTCGATGCCGTGTCCGTAGGCATCGGCTTTCACCACTCCGATAATGGTCGCCCCGGGGCCCACCAATTTTTTAATGCCATTCAGATTATAAATCAGGTTTTCCAGATTAATCTCTGCCCAGGTCGGACGATGGGGTGGCAGTTCCAAAACCTCACCTAAATCATCATAAATTCCCATAGTTTCCTCCTTAGCATGCCGATGCGCTGACTAAGGCCAGCACCAACCGGCTGGCATTGGCCACCGATTCTTCAAAGTGCGCGTCATAGGTCGCCTCGAGCTCCTCGTCCGCATGGTCGGAAATACTGCGGATAATGATAAAGGGAATCCCATTGACCCAGGCCGTCTGGGCCACAGCGCCCCCTTCCATTTCCACGCAGGCTCCACAGAGCTCTGTAGCCAGGGCCGCTTTAAGCTCCCCTGAAGCCACCACCCGGTCTGCGGTGAGTACCCGGCCGGCCAGGGCTGGAATACCCAGTCCCGCGGCGGCAGCTTTTGCTTTAGCCAATAGTTCCGGGTCTGCTTCAAAGAGGCGCATCCCCATTTCGGGGATTTCCCCCAAAGCAAAGCCTGCCGGGGTGGCATCCATGTCGTACTGCATGGTATCCTTAGAGAGAACGATATCCCCCACATCCAGGCCACCGGCTAGGGCGCCGGCTACCCCCAGATTGATGAGACAATCCACCCCGTAGCAATCGATGAGGATCTGGGTGCACAGGGCAGCGTTCACCTTTCCCACACCACATTGTACCGCAGTTACCTCTTTACAATTTATTTTTCCAGAAACAAAGGTCATCCCAGCCTTGGTAAAGGTGGTGGACTCCGTCATGCTTAATACAATACCCTCGACTTCTTCCTTTAGTGCTGCGATTATTCCAATCATTTTTCATTCCCCCTGACCAGTAGTACCACGGCTTCTGACGCAATGCCTTCCTCACGACCGGTAAAGCCAAGCTTTTC
>JAQWCN010000213.1 GCA_028705955.1 Eubacteriaceae bacterium | reverse complement strand
CATGAAAATCATATTGATGGCCATTGCGGTAACAGGTTACAAATTTAGCTTCTTTTTCGTCATTCAAATCTTTTTTTGCCCCTGCATAGGCTTCTTCCAGTGCTTTTTCTTGCTTTTCAAGACTGTCAAGCAATGCGTTATCTTCTTCCAAGCTGTTATTCACAACGGTGATCATTTTTTTAATCGCTTCATTGCCCTTAGTGGCGTCTGCAATTTCTTCTGCCGTATGCCCCGCCGGATTATCGATAATCGCCTGATTTTCATCCAGGGTTTGCTGGTAGCCGGCATTGGTCATCTTTAAAATCAGTGCGTCATAGGCCACTGCAGAATAATAACTTCCATTGAGTGCCTTGATGCACTTATACATATTGTCATTAAACGCTTCCCGTTCTTTAAAGGTTTGGGAATTGTAATTGTATTTCAATGATAAATATTCTTTATAAGCGGTGAATACATTTTCATCACCTACTTTCAATGTCTTGGTCGCGACTAAGGCTTCATCACCCGTTTTTCCAGTGTTTGTTTCTGATACGATTTTCCCATCCAGGATCTGATTCGACAGATTACAGAAATCCAAAACTTGCTTTGCGTAAGCTTTGTCTGATGTCGTCGGATTGACAGAAACCGCATAGGCATAATAGGCATCCTTGGTTGATTTTCCTCCCAAAGTCGGCAGCACCGTCTGTGTGGCATAACTCTGGTACAAATTACCAAAAGCAGCATTCATTTCATCGATATCCGCTTCTTGGAGTCCCACTTCTTCCGCCGTCTGGCCATTATTGATCATATTTGTATATTTAATCAGATTATCACTTGACTTCTGTGCCTTTGCCAAATTTCCTGCATAATCATTACTGTAGTTTGTTAACTGCGTTCCAATGTTGGACAATTTTGTTTTAATCGAATTCTCGGTTATTTTTTCATTGACAAAGATTGAAGATTTCGTAATTTCGCTATGCAGTGACGCTTTAATCTTATCCAGCGTCAAAACATCTTTTGCTGAATTTAATGAGGTTGAATCCCAAACGGCTCCCAAAAGATTAAATATTGACGAAACAATTGGAAATCCAGATGTTTTTGCAAAATCTGAAAATACGGTCCTTATGAATAAGGGAATATCCTTTGTCAATAAATTTCCTGTGACTTTATTTCCAAATGTCGTGCTGTTAAACCCATAAGTTTGTTTCCAGGCTGTGGATGACTCTGCTTTTTGATGATCGACAGGATCGACCAGTTGACATGATAAATCAGAAGAATAGGATCTGTTTGTTGAAGCGTAGGCAATCACTTGACCGCTGCCCTTCACCACCACTGTGCCGTTCATTGCCGAACTGTCAAGATACCGTGCTTTTGTAAAAGTAACGGTAATGATCCCGTTGGCTTTATCCGTAATGACATCTGTTGTCTTGCAACTTTCAAACCCGCCGGTAAAGGCGATATCCTCTGCGCTAATATCCTTTTTGATCTTCCCGCCATTGACTTTAATCTTTGCGGTATACACCAGTGTATTGGCATCCCCGTCTTTTTGTTTATCGGTTAAATTTTCATTGAGATTGGCTGTGATTGTGTCGATATTAAAGTTGACGGTCATATCCTGGTCAAAACAATTATACTGTGCCGGTATGGTTATACTCCCGGTTGATGCTGTCATTTCTGCCGGAATCGTGATACTAAATTTTACTTCATTTTTATTGTTTGGATTGATTTCAAATTCAGCATCAGTGACTTTATTGAAAGCCCCACCCAAAATGATGCTGTTGCTGGAAATCATATCCAGTGTTCCCATTTTGCTTTTAAAACAGGAATAGGTTGCCGGCACATTGTCCAGCTGAATGGTCCCGGTGATGACTTTGGTATCACTGCTGATATTCTGGGCTGTTGCGCCATTTGTCTTGATTCCCTTTGCGTCGGCTTTGACATCTTTTAAAACAACATTGGGCGTTGCCACCGGCACTTCCGCCGTCATATCCTGGGTTGCTTCCCCGCTTAACTGGTTGCTTTTGACTGTAATTTGGCCATTGTCATAAGCAATCCATCCCTTATTTTCATCGTCGATCCCATTGACAATCTGATTGCCTTTTTTAAGATTTAGCGTAATCTGGACATCACTGTCCCGTTTGATGGAGTCAATGCTCAGTTGACTAAAACCATTTTGAAGGGCAAAACCATCTGCACTCAAATTTTGAGCAAAGGTGACGCCTCCTGTAGCCTTTAACGTCATGCTATCCACGGACTGGCCGGCATAATATTCGTTTGCGTTGGTAATTTCCAGACCTTTGGCAGATAATGTGTTGACGATTCCGCTTGCCAGACTGAGTACCGGCGTTTCTTTGATACTCTCAGTCACATTTTGGGCCGCTGTGTTTTGATCCACCGTGGTTGTGGGTTCAGTGACTTGTTCTGCCGTGGTCTGTGGTGTCGTCTGCGTGGTTGTGACGGCATCCGCTGTCGGCGTTGCCATTTCCGCTGTCTTTTCCGGTGCTGTTACCGGAATGGTAATGGTCAGCGGGGTTTCAAAGACATTTTCTTCCTTTGGAATGGTGATCGTTCCGTCCCCGCCGTCGGTTCTGTTTTCATCCAGCGTGATGGTAAACGGAATTGCGTTTTTCAACGTTCCGGTTACACTGGGATTATTCAAACTGATCTTTGAACTGGCAAGGCTTCCCCCCAACATGAGGTAGGCCACCGAATCCGGATTCGTGATTTCGTCTCCGTTTTTGGATTCATGGAACCAGGCTGCATCCTTGACATCACTGTCAATATACAATGTCCCGGTGACTTCCTTCGTTCCTGCCGGTACGGTTTCGACGGTTTGACCATCTGCCTTCAAGTCTTTAATCGCGACTGATGGTGCAATCACATTCACTTCCAGGGGAATGGCCTGGGGCGTTCCAAATACAACTGCGTTCACTGCGACG
>JAQWCN010000212.1 GCA_028705955.1 Eubacteriaceae bacterium | reverse complement strand
TTTATGGACAAGAAAGAGAATCAACATCTCTCAACGGTGATGCGGGAACAAAGCGTGAAACCGCGCAATTTGATTATTTTGATAAGCATTGCCGTTGTTTTGGCTTTTATCGCGGAACGCATTTATTCAAACAGGGGATTTATGGTAACAGTGAAGGCTTTTGACATGACACAATTCATGTCCGGGGCATTTAGCGGCATGGCCGTCCGCCGGGCTGTTCTCTTTTTCATTTTGATCGGTTTCTTTGGGCTGCATTTCCTGATTCCGCCGAAGACGCTTTATGCGTTTTTATTTGAAAAACGCTATTATGTCGCGTTGGCAGTGTTTTTATTCATGGTCCTCAACCAGTATAATGGGTATTCAATCGCCAATTATGACAATTACATTCAGCCGGCAAGTTCACTGGAATACGCGGATCCAGTCCTTGGGGAGGCGAGAAGAATTCGGAGCGATGAATGGGTCGTCTCCACGCCAAACCGGCTGTCTGCAAGTTTTGGAGACGATGCTTTTGGACGGTATAACACGCTGATGCGGGCGACTGAAACCCCCAACATTGTTGCCGGGAAAATGTTTTTCTGTTATGCGTCCCTGGCGAACCCCCTGACCCTTGGCACGTTTCTGTTCGGAAGGGTGTATGGTCAAAGTATTTTGTGGTACGGTGCACTCATTCTGACTTTCCTGGTCTCGATCGAAATGCTGCTTATCCTGTGCAAGGGGAATAAGGTGATTGCCAGCATTGGGGCCATTCTCATCACATTCTCGGGTTATAATATGTGGTGGAGCCAGGTGACTTGGCTTTTGGGGGCACAGGCCTGTATTGTGTGCGGATGGCATTTTATACGGGCAGATCAATGGTGGAAAAAGGGGCTGCTTGGCATCGGGATTGCGATCGCCCTGGCTTATTTTGTAACGGATCTGTATCCCGCCTGGCAGGTTCCGGTGGGCTACTTGTTTTTCGGTTTAATGATCTGGATGAGCATCAGCAACTGGGCGGCCATTAAGGCTTTTTCAAAAACAGACTGGCTGATGCTGGCCGGGGCGCTGCTATTTGCGCTCTCTATCATCGCAGTTTACCTGTATTACGACATGGAATACATCAACAGCATTTCATCGACGGATTACCCCGGGGCCAGGTTTTCTAATGGGGGCATTGACAGTGAATTCAATACCCTGTGGATTCAGGAAATGTTTTCCTGGTGTGTGTCGCCGTTAATTAACAATGTTCTGCGGTTCCCAAACGTCAATCAGCCGGAGATCGCAGGGTTTATGACATTGTTTCCGCTGCCGTTTATCACGGCGGGGTGGTACGGATATAAAAATAAAAAGATGGATTTTTTAACAGGCTTCTTAACCATTTATTCGATCGCGCTTTTGACCTATTTTGTGGTGGGCTGGCCGGAAGCTCTGGCTAAATATACATTAATGCGGTACACTCTGTCCATGCGGGCACTGGACGTATTCCTGTTTGCCCAGCTTTACCTGTTGCTGGTTTCCCTGGCCCGGTTGAAGGAAGAGCAAAAAATGGGAACCGGTGCAGCGGTGGCCACAGCGATCACCGTGGTTGTTATTCAAACGGCGGCCACGATGGTTGTGTTTGGGGAATGGCGGATCCGAAAATATTTAGTGATCCTGGCTTTTTGTTCAGCCGTCGTCGTGTACGCACTGATCTCTAAAAAAATAAAATTTGAAAAAAAACAAACCGGAGCGCTGATCCTGATGGGGATCTTTACCCTGGTGGCAGGTTTGGGCGTAAATCCTATCCAGAAAGGACTGGATGTGATTTACGAAAAACCTTTGTCTTACGAGATTCAAACGATAAGGGAAACGGATCCTGATGGAAAATGGCTGACGTTAAACAGTGAAAAAATAACCCAGCAGTTTATTCTCGCTAACGGGGTGCCAGT
Organism: Eubacteriaceae bacterium; assembly: GCA_028705955.1. Taxonomy (GTDB): domain Bacteria; phylum Bacillota; class Clostridia; order Eubacteriales; family Eubacteriaceae; genus JAQWCN01. The sequence continues at coordinate 1,033 of JAQWCN010000212.1, read as the reverse complement.
GATCAATTCGACCAACATTATGCCCAACATGGCTTTATGGCAGAAACTTGACCCGGAAAATCAGTACAAGATTATCTACAACCGGTACGCTCATGTCAAAGTGAAATTGATCGATGGCCCAACCAGTTTTAAACTGATCACCTCAGATGCCTTTGAACTGGATTTGAATTATGACGATCTGGACACCATGGATGTCACCTATATCTATGATGACGCGATAACGCCGGATCCGGAATTGAGCCAGCGGTATCAATTCATTTATGATGATCAGTGCCGGATCTATAAGGTCAAATAGTGACCGTCAGGATTGTGGAACCTGTAAAGGTGCTTTCGTTTTACAGGAATGTATGATAGAGTGTTAGATATTACGAGTGAAAAAGAAGGGGAATTATGTCGACAAAAGAAACAACGATCGTGCAATGTCCGGCTTGCGGCGCTGCGGGAGAGGCGATGGTGTGGGACACGTTAAATACCCACGATGATCCCAAAGCCCGGGATGCTCTCCTGGATGGAACGTTTTTTGATTACACCTGTCCGGAGTGCGGCCAGACCCGAAAACTCAATTATCCGGTGGTCTACCACGACACGGCGCATCAGGCGCTGGTGCAGTATGTGATGGATGCCGGTCAGATTGAAAAAGCCAGCGAAGAAATTCAGAAGATTGCCCATTCCGAAGACGAACTCATGGCGGCGCGGTTTGCCAAATACCGCAACCGGATTGTGACGAGTCAGAATGCCTTGCGGGAAAAAGCAATGATTTTTCACAATGGACGCGATGACCGGATTGTTGAGATAATGAAGGTGCTTTATGCCTCCCGGGTGATTGAAACCCACCCGGAATTCCGGATGAAGGAAGCGTTTTTCCTGATCAACCCCAAAGGAGAAATGTTTATTCAATTTCTGGGGGACCGCTCCTTAACAATTAAAGCGGCTGCTTCCTTTTATCAGGCGGTGGCCAAAGATATGGCGGACATTATTGAAAAACCGGAGCACCAGACCCCTGTGATCGATTTGGACTGGGCTTACCGGATGG
>JAQWCN010000211.1 GCA_028705955.1 Eubacteriaceae bacterium | reverse complement strand
TCAACCCCTTCGTCCTGCATGGTTTCGATCAGATCGACCCCGTGGCCATAGGCGTCCGCTTTCACCACGCCGATAATTTTTGCCCCGGGCCCCACCCGTTTTTGAATCGCATGGAGATTCGTTACAAAATGATCCAGGTTGATATCCACCCAGGTCGGCCGGTGCGGCGGCATCTCCATCTTTATTCCCAATTCGTCAAATGCTCTGTCTGTCAATGGTAATACTCCTTCCAGAGGACCGGGCCGCGCATCTTTTGTTTGCTGTTTGTGCGCCGGCTCACTCCTTTATTTTTGAACGACACAGGCCACTGCCTTGGCGGCAATGCCCTCTTCTCTTCCGGTAAATCCCAATCCCTCTTCTGTCGTCGCTTTAATGGAAATCCTGTTTTCATCCACGGCAAGCACCTGGGCCACCCGTTTGCGCATCGCCCCGATATAGGGTGCGCATTTTGGCTTCTGGGCGACGATGATGCTGTCGATATTGCCGATCCGGTAGCCGGCTTCATCCACAACCCCAGCCACCTGGGCCAGCAGTTTTGTGCTGTCGCAGTCTTTATACGCCGGGTCGGTATCCGGGAACAGATGGCCGATATCACCCATGGCCAAAGCCCCCAACAGGGCATCCATCATGGCGTGGATCAGAACGTCTGCGTCGGAATGGCCCAACAACCCCTTGTCAAAGGGAATCTCCACTCCGCCCAGGATACATTTTCTGCCCGGCACCAATTCGTGGACGTCGTAACCGATGCCCATCCGCAAAGGTTCCATAATCACATTTCCCCCGTTTCCTTTTTTATAAATTATACCATAAGGGACCGGGAGCGCCACAAAAATACCGGAGATCCCCGGATTCTTTTTTAACTTCAGAAAAAAGTTGCACTTCTGACTTTATTTGATATGATAGAAACAATCATTTGAAAAGGGAGTGCAACGGCCACGAACGGTCCATTGTCCCCGCAAAGAGAGAGAAGGATTAATGATGCAAAAAACAGAATCAACAGAAAATTATTTGGAACGGATTTACATGCTGCGGGAGGAAAAGGGAAATGTCCGTTCGATCGATATCGCCCACGCCCTTAATTTTTCCAAACCCAGTGTCAGCAATGCCGTTAAGAAACTGGCGGAAAAAGGCTATATCACCGTCGACGGTGACCATAATCTATTTCTGACTTCCAAAGGGGAAGGGATCGCCACCCGGATTTACAAACGGCACTGCGATCTGGCCAACCTGTTTATGGCCCTCGGTGTGAGCGAAGAAACCGCCTACGCCGATGCTTGTATGATCGAACATGATATCAGCGAGGAAACCTATCAGTGTCTCCTCGCCCACTATAACAGCCATTTTAAAAAATAGGCTCCGGGATTAGCGGACCAATTGCCGGACCGTCGCTGCAATGGCCGCTTCATCGGGAAGGACCCCTTCTTCCAGAACCGGGCTGAAGGGAACCGGAACATCCCGGCTGGCCAAACGGGCAACCGGCGCTTTCAGTGCATAAAAGGCATCGGATTCGGTGACTGCGGCGGCGATTTCCCCGCCGAGGCCTCCGGTTTTGACCGCTTCATGTACAATCACCAGGTGTCCGGTTTTTTTCACCGAACGGCGCACCGCGTCCTTGTCCATCGGAAGCAGGGTTCGCAGATCGATGACGTCCACGGTAATCCCTTGTTTTTCCAGCATATCCGCCGCTTTAAGACACCGGGGAACCATCCGGCCGTAGCTGACAATCGTGCAGTCTGTTCCTTTCCGGAGGGTTGCGGCTTTACCCAGGGGAACCGGATCTGCCGCTTCCGGCACCGGCCCGGTGGTCGGATAAAGGGTTTTCTGTTCCAGAAAAATAACCGGGTTATTATCTGCAATGGCGGCCAGCAACAGGCCCTTGGCGTCCGCCGGGGTCGACGGCGCCACCACTTTAAGCCCCGGCACATGGCAGAGCATGGCTTCCAGGGATTGGGAGTGCTGGGCCGACGCACCGGTTCCGCTGCCCGCGGCGGTGCGCAGCACCATCGGCACCGAAAGTTTGCCGCCGAACATAAAGTGCATCTTGGCCGCCTGGTTCACCAGCATATCCCAGCACACGGTCATAAAATCGGAAAACATTATTTCCACAATGGGGCGCATGCCTTCCATAGCAGCACCAATGGCGCAGCCCACAAAGGCGGACTCCGAAATGGGCGTATCGATGATCCGGTCGCCAAATTCTTTGTACATTTGTCCGGTCACCCCAAAAGACCCTTGATAAATGCCAATATCTTCCCCCATCACGACAATTTCCGGATCCCGGCGCATGGCCTGGGTCATGGCTTCCCGGACCGCTTCCCGGTAGGTCAACATTCTATCTGTCATTTAGATTTTCCCCCTTTGCGTAAACATCCGCACAGGCTTCCTCTACTTCCGGGAGCGGCTGTTTCTGCGCCCAGTGCACCGCTTCTTCTACAACGTCAACCGCCCGGATTGCTGTGGCCTGAAGCGTTTCTTTCGTGGCCAGCTGCTGACGGATCAGCTGGTTTTCTAAATGGACAATGGGATCTTTCGCTTGCCACTCTGCAATTTCTTCCGCACTCCGGTACCAGTTCTTGTCACTTTTGGAATGCCCGCTGATCCGGTAGGTGTGTTCCACCACCAGCATCGGCCGGCCGGATTTTAAAATCTGTTCCCGGGCCTTTAAAACAGTCCGGTACACGGCCATCACGTCGTTACCGTCCACGTTCATCACCGGTATCCCGTAGGGAACCGCCCGTTTCGCCAGATCGGTATCCCGGGTTGCCCGGGCGATGGGTGTGCTCATCCCGTAGCCGTTATTTTCCAGCACAAAAAGAACCGGCAGGTTCCAGACTGATGCCAGATTCATGGCTTCATGGACGGCCCCTTCACTGGTGGCGCCGTCGCCAAAAAAGGCCGCGGCAATGGCATCCGGTTCGTGATGACGCACAATGGCAAAGGCCGACCCGCAGGCCAGGGCC
>JAQWCN010000041.1 GCA_028705955.1 Eubacteriaceae bacterium | reverse complement strand
AATTGAGAAAAGGAGGACTTCGCGATGGGAGTAATTGTTTTCATCATCGGATTGGTCGCGGCTGCGTTACTGGTTTATTATTTTATAATATTAATGAAGGGAGATAAATAATGGCTTCCATTATTTTGGAATACGGGCTTTACCTGGTTATCCTCGTGGCCCTGGGGATTCCCCTGGGAGGATACATCGAAAGGGTCATGGCCGGGGAGCACACTTTTTTATCCCGGGTGTGTGATCCCGTGGAAAACGGGATTACCCGCGTTTTGAAAATTGACCGGGAAGAGGAGATGGATTGGAAACAGTACCTGAAGAGCGTTCTGGCCTTTTCGGTCTGCGGACTGGTCTTTCTGTTTTTACTTCTGATGACGCAGGGATTTTTAGCCGGCAATCCCCAGGGGGTTAAGGGAATGCGCTGGGACCTTGCCTTTAATACAGCGGTCAGTTTTGTAACCAATACGAATTGGCAGGCTTATAGTGGAGAGAGCCAATTGAGTGACCTGACCCAGATGCTGGGAATGACGGTTCAGAATTTTGTTTCCGCCGGGACAGGCATTGCGGTGCTTTTTGCTCTGATCCGGGGTTTTAACAAGGTTAAAGAAAAGGGACTTGGCAGTTTTTGGGTGGATGTGACCCGGGTGATTGTTCACGTGCTGCTGCCCCTTAATCTGGTGCTGGCTCTGGCCCTGATCGGCGGGGGCGTCGTTCAAAACCTGAAAGGTGGCGAAACCGTGGATTTGCTCGAACCCATTGCGGTGAGTGCAGACGGCAACGTGATGGACAATGCGGTGATTGATCAGAACGCAGGAACGGTTTCGGTCAACGGAAAAACGGTGGCAGGCGCCACCATTGTTACCCAGGAATTCGTGCCGATGGGACCCGGGGCCAGCCAAATTGCCATTAAGCAGACGGGCACCAACGGCGGCGGGTTTATGGGCGTCAATTCAGCCCATCCCCTGGAAAACCCGAGTTCCTTTACCAATAGTCTTGAGATGCTGTCCATTTTGCTCATCCCTGTGGCCTTGTGTTTTAGCTTCGGCCGGGCGGTTAAAAACAAAAAACAGGGCATTGCGATTTTTTGTGCCATGTTTATTTGTTTGTGTGTTGCGCTGGCGGCGCTGGCGGTCAATGAACAATTGGGAACGCCTGAACTCGCCCAAAACGGCAGTGTGGATCTCAGCTGGTCGGCTGAGCAGTGCGGCGGCAACATGGAAGGCAAGGAAGCCCGTTTCGGGATTGTGTCGTCTTCGACCTGGGCGGCGTTTACCACTGCGGCGTCCAACGGGTCGGTCAATGCTATGCACGACAGTCTGACGCCTCTGGGCGGCATGGTGACCATGCTGTTGATGCAGCTCGGCGAAGTGATTTTCGGCGGAGTGGGCTGTGGATTGTACGGAATGCTGGCCTTCGCTATTTTGACGGTGTTTATTGCCGGATTGATGGTGGGCCGGACGCCGGAATTTCTCGGGAAAAAGATTGAGCCCTACGAGATGAAATGGGCGGTGCTGGTTTGTCTGGCAACCCCCATTGCCATTCTGGCCGGCAGCGGTATCGCCATGAGCATTCCCGGGGTGGTGGACAGCTTGACCAACAGCGGGGCTCACGGTTTTTCAGAAATTCTCTACGCCTATTCGTCCTGCGGCGGCAACAACGGCTCCGCTTTTGCCGGCCTTGCTGCGAACACCCCATTTTTTAACATCACGCTGGGAATGGTGATGCTTTTTGCCCGCTTTTTACCGATCGCAGGGATTCTGGCGATTTCCGGCAATCTGGTGCAAAAGAAACGCATTGCGGTGACAGCGGGGACCCTGTCTACGACCAATGGGACGTTTGTGTTTTTACTGATTCTGATTGTGCTGCTCATCGGGGCACTGAGTTTCTTCCCGGCGCTGTCTCTGGGACCGCTTGCTGAATTCTTCAGTCAGATGATGTAATGGAATTAAGGAGGACCTTATGGCTTATCACGAAAAAAGTAAAAGGGTCCTGGCCGATAAAAAAATGATCGGCCGGGCCGTCAAAGATTCATTTATAAAACTCAATCCCAGGGTGCAGTTTGCCAACCCCGTGATGTTTCTGGTATACGTTTCGGCGATCCTCACCACCGGGTTGTGGGTTTGTTCCTGGTTTGGCATTCAGGATGCGTCGGGGGCCTACACTCTGGCCATTGCCGTTATTCTCTGGTTCACCGTGATTTTTGCCAATTTTGCCGAAGCCATTGCGGAAGGGCGGGGTAAGGCCCAGGCCGATGCCCTGCGGTCGGCCAAAAAAGATGTGGATGCCCACCGCATCCCATCGGCCGAACAAAAAGATGCGATCACGGTGGTGTCTTCTGTCGCTTTAAAAAAAGGGGACCTGGTGATTGTCAAAGCCGGGGAAATCATTCCCGGGGACGGGGATGTGATCGATGGGGCCGCATCGGTGGATGAAAGTGCCATTACCGGTGAATCGGCGCCGGTGATCCGGGAAAGCGGCGGGGACCGGAGCGCCGTGACCGGTGGCACAACGGTACTCTCCGACTGGATTGTGGTGTGCATCACCAGTGAGGCCGGCGAAAGCTTTATGGATAAAATGATCGCCATGGTGGAAGGGGCCGCCCGGAAAAAAACGCCAAATGAAATAGCGCTTCAGATTTTTTTGGTGGCGCTGTCCATTATTTTTATTCTGGTGACCTTGTCTCTGTACAGCTATTCCCTCTTTTCAGCCAGACAGGCGGGTATTGCCAATCCCACTTCGGTGACCACACTGGTGGCCCTGCTGGTTTGTCTGGCGCCGACCACGATTGGCGCCCTGCTTTCATCCATTGGCATCGCCGGCATGAGCCGGCTGAACCAGGCCAATGTGCTGGCCATGAGCGGCCGGGCCATCGAAGCGGCCGGGGATGTCGACATTCTGATGCTCGATAAAACCGGGACCATCACCCTGGGCAACCGGCAGGCGGATGATTTTATCCCTGTGGACGGGACAGATCCCCGGGAACTGGCGGATGCAGCCCAGCTTTCATCTCTGGCGGACGAAACACCAGAAGGGCGCAGTGTTGTGGTGCTGGCCAAAGAAAGGTATGGTCTTCGCGGGCGCAATCTGGAAGAAAAACAGGTGTCCTTTGTGCCGTTTACAGCCAAAACCCGAATGAGCGGTGTCGACTATGACGGCATCGCGATCCGGAAAGGTGCGGCGGATTCGGTTAAAAAATACGTACTGGATAACGGCGGAACGTACAGCAAGGCCTGCGAAGATGCCGTGCTTGAAGTTTCCAATAAAGGGGGGACCCCACTGGTGGTTGCCAAAGATTTTAAAGTATTGGGCATCATTTATTTAAAAGACATTATCAAAGACGGGGTTCAGGAAAAATTTGCGGACTTGCGGAAAATGGGCATTAAGACCATTATGATTACCGGGGACAACCCGGTGACGGCGGCCGCCATTGCCGCAGAAGCCGGCGTCGATGATTTTTTGGCCCAGTCGACGCCGGAAGGCAAGCTCACCATGATCCGCGATTTTCAGAAAAAAGGTCATCTGGTGGCCATGACCGGTGACGGAACGAATGACGCACCGGCTCTGGCCCAGGCCGATGTGGCCGTCGCGATGAATACCGGGACCCAGGCCGCCAAAGAAGCTGGAAATATGGTGGATCTCGATTCGTCACCGACCAAGCTGATTGATATTGTGCGGATCGGCAAACAGCTTTTGATGACCCGGGGAAGTCTGACGACTTTTTCCATCGCCAACGATGTGGCCAAGTATTTTGCCATTATTCCGGCGTTGTTTTTAGGGCTCTACCCAGGGCTTTCGGCCTTAAACATTATGGGGCTTTCTTCGCCGCAAAGCGCGGTGCTTTCCGCCATTATATACAACGCGCTGATCATCGTCGCGCTGATTCCCCTGGCCCTCAAAGGCGTGGCTTACCGGGAGGTGCCGGCAGGAAAACTGTTGTCCCGGAATTTACTGATCTATGGTTTGGGCGGTCTGGCGGCCCCCTTTGTGTTTATTAAACTGATCGACATGCTTTTAACGGCGTTTGGTTTGGCGTAAGCCAGGAGGAAGAGACAATGCAAGTCAGGATAAAAAAATCCGGGACCTGGACCCGGGCAATCGTGTTTTATTTAATGCTGACAATGATTTGCGGTGTGATTTATCCGTTGGTGGTGACCGGGCTGGGACAGCTCTTGTTTAAAGATCAGGCCAACGGCAGCATTATAGAAGTCAACGGCAAAAAATACGGGAGTGCGCTGTTAGGGCAGCAGTATACCGATAACGCCCACATGTGGGGGCGGATAATGAATGTGGATACCCATACGTATAAAAATAAAGAAGGTAAAGCGGTGATGTACGCAGCGCCTTCCAACCTTTCCCCGGCCAGTGACGAAACCGCAGCGCTGGTGGCTCAACGGGTGGCCAAAATAAAAGCGGCGGATCCGGATCAAAAAGAAACGGCCATCCCCGTGGATCTGGTGACCTGCTCGGGCAGCGGACTGGACCCGGGTATCTCGGTGGCGGCAGCAAACTACCAGGTGCCCCGGATTGCCAAAGCCCATCATTTGTCCGAGGCGCAGGTGAAGACGATCATAACACAATGCACCAGCGGTAAATTTTTAGGGATTTTTGGTGAAAGAACCGTCAATGTATTAAAGGTTAATTTGATGCTGGATGGCATTTTATAACGTTCGAGAGGCATCGGGAAAAGGGCGGGCTTTTTTCGTCCGGCGGGGATGTTCCGGCCGGGTTTTGTGGTAAAATAAAGCAAAAAGAAGGTGGGAAAATGCGTGCGGATCCGGATCAATTATTAAAGGCCATCGGAACCGAAAAAGAGGAAGGGCATCGGGGACAGTTAAAAATTTTCTTTGGATACGCAGCGGGCGTCGGTAAAACCTACGCGATGCTGGAAGCGGCTCACGGGGCTCTGGAAGCGGGCAATGATGTGGTTGTGGGATATGTGGAACCCCATACGCGGCCCCAAACCATGGCGCTGCTTGACGGGCTTCCGGTGCTTCCGGTGAAAAAAACAGTCTACAAGGGCATTACCCTCAGCGGGTTTGATCTCGACGGGGTCATTGCGCGCAAGCCGGAGATCGCCGTGGTGGATGAACTGGCCCATACCAATGCGGCGGGCAGCCGTCACACCAAGCGCTATCAGGATGTCGAGGAATTGCTCAAGGCGGGAATTAATGTCTACACCACCGTTAATGTTCAGCATCTTGAAAGTCTGGGGGACCGGGTTGCCGCCATTACCGGCGTGGTGGTCCGGGAACGCATTCCAGACCGGATTTTTGACAATGCGGATCAGGTGGAACTGGTGGATATCGAACCGGCAGAGCTCATTACCCGGCTGGGCGAAGGGAAAATCTACAGGGAAAAACAGGCCAGTCAGGCTGTGAAACATTTTTTCTCCGGGGCCAATTTAACTGCCTTACGGGAAATTGCCCTCCGGCGCTGTGCTGACCGGGTGAACCGGATTTCCGAAAATGTCCGGATTCAGAGCAACAGCACCTATTACACCGACGAACACATTTTGGTGTGTTTATCCAGTTCCCCCACCAATCCGAAGATCATCCGGACCGCCGCCCGGATGGCCCAGGCGTTCCGGGCCCGGTTCTCTGCCCTGTACGTTGCGACACCGGAAGCAGAAGACCTGGATGAAGAAGATGCCCGGCGGTTAAAAAACAACACCCATTTGGCGGAACAATTGGGGGCTGCGATCGAAACGGTCACCGGGGATGACATCGCTCTTCAAATTGCGGAATTCGCCAGACTTTCCGGGGTGTCCAAGATTGTGGTGGGGCGCAGCAACGCCCGGCATAAACGGTTTGGTCTGAAAGCCAATCTGACAGAGCAGCTTATTACTGACGCACCGGAATTGGATGTGTATATCATTCCGGATGAAAAGACAAATCAGCGGGTGAATATCAAGCGGACGCTTAGACAGGCCCCCCGGATCATCGTTTCAGATGTGGTCAAAAGTTTTCTGATTTTGATTGCAGCGACGACCATTGGGTTTTTGTTTTATCATCTTCACTTTAGTGAAGCCAATATCATCACGGTTTATATTCTGAGTGTGCTAATTACAGCCATCGTTACGACACGCCGGAGTTACTCCCTGGTTTCGTCGCTGATCAGCGTGTTGATTTTTAATTTCTGTTTTACGGATCCAAAATGGACGTTCAATGCCTACGATTCCGGCTATCCGGTGACTTTTGCCATCATGTTTATCGCCGCTTTTATCACAAGTTCGCTGGCGGTACGGATTAAACAGCATGCCAAACAGTCTGCACTGGTGGCTTACCGGACAAAGGTGCTGCTGGATACCAATCAGTTTATTCAGAAAGCCAGCGGCAGAACCGCCATTATCGCCGTGACGGCGGGACAGATTATCAAGCTGTTGGATCAGGCCGTCGTTTTTTATCCGGTGGCGGGTGGCCAGCTGGAAACGCCCCAGGTCTTTCCAAAAACGAATCAAAAACCCGATCTTGCCTGGACCTGTGACAATGAAAGAGCCGTGGCGGCCTGGGTTTGCAAGAATAACAAACGGGCAGGGGCCACGACGGGAACCCTGGGGGAATCCCGGGGATTATACCACGCGGTCCGGGTCAATCAAGTGGTCTACGGCGTGGTTGGCGTGATGATGTGTGGTGAGGATTTAGAGGCCTTTCAAAACAGCATTCTCCTATCGATTTTGGGGGAATGTGCCCTGGCTTTGGAAAATGACAAAGTTTCCCGGGAGCGGGAACAAGCCGCAATCATGGCAAAAAATGAACAGCTCCGGGCAAATTTGCTCCGGGCGATTTCCCACGATTTGCGCACCCCGCTGACCGCCATTTCCGGCAACGCCAGTATCCTCATGGCCAACAGCGGGGATTTGTCCGAAACGCAAAAACTCAGATTGGAGACAGATATCCATGATGACGCTCTGTGGCTCATCAATCTGGTGGAAAACCTGCTGGCGGTAACGCGAATTGAAGACGGGACCATGAATTTGACATTGACACCGGAACTCATGGACGACGTGGTGGAGACGGCGCTGACCCACCTGCGCCGGGACAATCCGGAAAAGAAGATTCTTTATCAACCGTCCCCGGAAATGCTGGTGGCCAAAATGGATGCCCACCTGATTGTTCAGGTGATCATCAATCTGGTGGATAACGGCATTAAATACACGCCGCCCCAGTCGGCCATCACGGTCCGGGTCTATCCCCGGAAAAAAGGAACGGCCCGAAAGCCGCTGACCGATGTGGTGGTGGAGGTGGCCGATCAGGGGCCAGGGATTGCGGATGCAGTGAAACCCCGGATTTTTGATATGTTTTACACCGGGGAAAATAAAATTGCCGATAACCGGCGCAGTCTGGGTTTGGGGCTGGCGTTGTGCAAATCCATTGTCACCGCCCACAACGGAACCATTGCGGTGTATGATAACAAACCGGTGGGAACCATCTTCAGGTTTTCTTTACCGGCAAAGGAGGTAAGCATCGATGAAGGCTAATGCCATTTGTATTATGATTGTGGAAGATGATCCGGCGGTGCGCAATTTAATGACCACCACCATGGAGACTCAGCATTACCGGTTCTGTTCGGCCCGGACCGGGGAAGAGGCCCTTGCAAAGGCCGTTTCCCAAAAACCGGATATCATTTTGCTGGATCTGGGGCTACCGGATATCGACGGCATCGCCATTATTAAAAAAATCCGGAGCTGGTCCGGCGCCCCGATCATTGTCATCAGTGCCCGGAGTGAGGATCAGGATAAAATTGAAGCCCTGGATGCCGGGGCAGACGATTATCTGACCAAACCTTTTTCGGTGGATGAACTTTTGGCCCGGCTCCGGGCGACGGTTCGTCGGATTGGAGAGAGCCGGAAAGCGAAGGATCAGGATCAGGCGGTTTTTGTCAATGGGGATCTTAAAATTGATTATGCGGCGGGAACCGTGTATTTGCGGGGAAAGGAACTGCACGTCACGCCGATTGAATATAAATTGCTGGTGCTGTTTTCCCACAATCCGGGAAAGGTTCTGACCCACACTTTTATTACCAAGGAGGTCTGGGGTTCCAACTGGGAAGGGGACGTGGCGTCCCTGCGGGTTTATATGGCGACACTGCGAAAGAAAATCGAAAAGGATCCCGCGTCCCCCCAGGTGATTCAAACCCATGTGGGGGTCGGGTACCGCATGATGCAAAGCAACACGTCAACGTAACACAGATCTGGTAAAAAAACGAGGCATTCACAAAGAGGCCGGCAGAAGAATAATCTTCTGCCGGCCTCTTTGTTATGGCTTTCTAAATGACTTTTGGCATGGCGGTGTTGCCGGTAAGGGCTTGAATGGTATTGGTAGAATTGGCATTGGAGGTAATGACGATGAGCCGGTCCCCGGGAAGAATGACAGAATCGCCACCGGGAATCACGCTTTTGCCGTTCCTGATGATACAGCCGACAACGGTATCCGCAGGAAAGGTGATCACCGAAAGGGATTTCCCGGAGATGGCGGCATCGGCACTCACTGGAATATCGGCCACAGACACCCGGCCTTCCCCCAGGGGAAGTAAAGCGGCGATATCGTTTTTTAACGCTTCCCGTTCGATGATCCCGGTGACAGTACTCACCGCGCAAACCGCAGCGTCGACCCCCATGGCTTTAAAAAACTCGATTTTTTCCGGATCTTTGACCAGGGAAATGGTTTTTTGAACATGGAACTGGCGCTTGCACAATTCACAAATAATCAAATTGTCCGCGTCCCGGTGGGTGAGGGCAATGGCGGTCGCACACTGATCGACACAGGCATCTTCCAGAACATAAGGTTTGGTGCCGTCGCCGTGGATCACTTCAAGGCCATCGATTTCCGCCAGGCTGGTGCAGCAGGTGTAATCTTTATTGATTGCGGTGACGTGGTATTTTTGAGTGAGCAGGGATTTGGCCAGGAAACGTGCGTTGTCCCGGCCCCCGATAATGACGATTTTTTGTTTCATAATGGCAATTCTCCTTTGGAAGAATCCGGACCGGCAGGGTCTTTAATCATGGCCATCAACGCCTGGCTTGCCAAATCGAAAGGGCAAATGGTCTGAATGGCCATTTCTTCGCAGACGGCACCCCGTTCGGGATCGTTGATCCGGGCGATGACCTGGCGGACGTCAAATTTTTTTCTGGCGATTTGGGCAACCATCAAATTGGTCGTGTCGTCATTGGTGACGGCGACGACCCGGTTACAGTTTCTAATGCCTGCCGCGGTCAGTAGTTCAAAATTGGTTCCGTCCCCTTCAAAAGTCAGTCCGCCAAAGGAAGGACTGAGTTTTCTAAAATCATCGGCATTGTCGTTGATGATGGTGACATTATCCCCGGCATCAGAAAGCCGGCTGGCAAGGTTGGCGCCCAACCGGCCGCATCCGATAATCAGGGTTTGGGGTTTGGAATCTTTTTTAAAGGAAAGAATCGTTTTCATTTTCAGGTGACCTCACAGTTCCATGGTCGTGTGATGAATGCAATCCGAAGGGTCAAAGGCACACGCTCCTCTTAGATCAAATGCGCCGAAGCGTTCCATATTAAAAGCAGCGGGTTGGTAAGTTGGATCCAGAGCGCTGGCAACCTGGAAGTGGCGCATAGCCATCGGATGATTGCCGGTTTTTTCGTACAGAATACCCAATAAATTATGGGGTTCCGGCGCGTCGGGATATTTTGCCAGAGCGCTGGTGATCAGGGTGATGCATGCCGGGTAATCCCGGGTGATGCACAATTGACGGATTTTCTGACACAGCAGCGAAATATCTTTTTTCTGATTGGGATAAAATAAATGGATTAACATCGTGAAGACCTCCCCGGGATGAACAAGGTGTTCATCTTTTTGATAACTTTATTATAAAAGCAACCTTGTGAGAAAAGTGTGAGAAAATCCCAAATAATGTGAAATTGGTGTGAGGGAGCGCCATCTCAATCTAAGATTGAGGACATGGCGCCCCCGCAAGGCCCGTCCATGAGGGCAAGCCAAAGGCGCCGGACGAATGGGAACGGGCGACTGCGCTCAAACCCATCTCAATCTAAGATTGAGGACATGGCGCCCCCGCAAGGCCCGTCCATGAGGGCAAGCCAAAGGCGCCGGACGAATGGGAACGGGCAAACCCTCTCGATCTAGATATCCATGAGCCGGTAGCCGACGCCCACCTCTGTTTTAATAAAAGCCGGGGAGCCGGGCTTCTTTTCAATCTTACGCCGCAAGCTGGCCATCAGGGCGCGAAGGGCTTGGGTATCGTCCCCGTAACCGGGCCCCCAGATTTCCCGGATAATGGTGTCGGTTGTCATGACTTTGCCGGCATTTTTGGCAAGGAGGGAGAGAAGCCGGTATTCGTTGGGGGTCACGTGAATTTCCTGGCCGTCGATGTGAACCTGGCGTTTATCCAGTTCGATGGTCAGGCCCCGGACATCGTAACGGGGAGGGCGTTGCTGGCCGTTTGCGTTTTGGTGAAGATGACGGAAGGCTACCCGGATCCGGGCCATCAGCTCGGTGGCAGAAAACGGTTTGGTTAAATAATCATCGGCGCCGCTGTCCAGAGCCGAGGCTTTCTCCCGGTCCTGATCCCGGGCCGAGACGACAATAATGGGAACTTCTGACCATTCCCGGACCCGGGAAATGACCTGCATACCGTCCACGTCAGGCAGGCCCAGATCCAGAAGCATTAAGTCGACAGGGCTTTCTGTCATTTTGGACAGGGCATCCTGGCCAGTCCCGGCGGTTAAACATTTAAACCCGGCGCCCTTTAGGGCGTAGGCAATAAAATTTCGGATTTGAGGATCGTCCTCCACAATGAGAATGGTTTCGGAGTACACTTGTGTTGGGTTCATGATTTTTCTCCATTTTTCGCTTCTTCCAGAGGCAGAATAAACGTAAAGCAGGCCCCGGAACAGGGGGTATCCGGCCCCGCATTCCGGGCAGAAATCTCACCGCCGTGGCGTTCCACAATGGCCTGACAGATCGCCAGCCCCAATCCGATTCCTTTCCGGGCATCGGAAGAACGGCTGGCGCTGGTGTAGAACATTTCAAAAATATGAGGCAGATCCTCAGCGGGAATACCCGGGCCGTCGTCGGTGATGGTGAACCGGGCGAAACCGCTGTCCCGGGAGAGGGTGACGGTGATACGTCCGGTTGGTGCCGTGTGGCTGATGGCGTTGTCCAAAAGGTTAATGAGGACCTGTTCGATGAGGTGGGCTTCCATGGGGACAAACAATATTTCTTCCGGGGTCTTTACATCGATATCCCGGGTTTCTGCCCGTTTGGCAACGCGTTCGACGGCGCTGCCGATGATTTCCTCGGCGACTTCCGGTTGTTTATGGAGAAGAATCTGGCCGTCCTGGAGCCGGGTCAGGCTCAAAACATTTTCGATCAATCCCTGAAGATAGTCGACGTCGTCGCACACACCGGACATCATGGCGTACCGGGGATCCTCCGGTTCTGTCATATCCCGCACCATTTCCGAGGTTCCCTTGATTCCGGTGAGCGGGGTGCGCAAATCGTGGGAGATCGACCGCAGCAGTTTACTGCGGTAGCGTTCTGCGTCGGCTTCCTGTTTGAGCACGGCGATTTGCCGGATCCGGGCGTTCATGGTGCAGATGATGATCGCCGTCAGGGTCATAATAAAAAAGGTAATAAAATAGGACAGATCATCCACACTCAGGGAATAATAGGGCACGGTAAAGAAAAAGTTGAAGGCGCAGGTGGCCAGGACCGAAGCAGCAATTCCAAAGCAGTAGCCCCGAGTAAAACGGGAGATCAGGACGACGGCGAAAATGTAGATGACAACAGTGTTGGCCTCCGGGATGCCGACAGCCCGGAATCCCCATCCCATCGCGGTGGCTCCGGTCAGTCCGGCGCAAATGATTAATGTGTCCCGGAGTAAATCCGGGGTTTGGGAGAGGGAGTGAAACAGGCGGGTTTGTTTAACGTCAGAAGGGGTGGGAGTTATCTTTTCCGGTTTCAAGGCTTTGTCCTCAGAGCAGGATGCGGTCCAAGTCGTCGGGGACCACAATGCGGCCGTGAAAGGATTGGGACGCTTCTGCGGTGTAGCGGGCGCGGCGGTTTTTAAGATCGTTATCGACGGTGTGATAAATCACCAGGTTTTTAGCGTTTAATGCGGCAGCGTTGATCCCGGCATCCCGGGCGGTGGAGTGATGTTTTTCGGCGGGTTTAAAAACAGCCCGGTCGGCGTCAAGGCAGAAAGCTTCCGTCAAAAGCCAGTCGGCATTGGCCGCCAGGGGGCGGTTTGCATCGCAAAGGGGTTCATCCCCCAGGCAAACCAGTTTTTTATGGTCGGGTAAGATGGCGGTAAAGCCATATTGTTTGGCTTTGGTGGAATGAATGTCAAAAAAAGTGAAATCCATGTGGGAACAG
>JAQWCN010000210.1 GCA_028705955.1 Eubacteriaceae bacterium | reverse complement strand
TTGTTGCCAGCGGCGGCGTCGGTGAAGGTTTTGATTAAGTCTTCGCCATACTGGCCAAGATTTTCAACGACCGCATCGGTGTCGGTAAAGTTGATGATGGTGTTGGTTCGGATGTGGCTGAGGAAGTCCCAAAGGCCATCCAGATTGCGGCCGAAACTTTCCGGCATTTCCAGACGGTGGGCAATGTGTTCGTGGGCCCGTGCTTTGCTGGTCATTTTTTGACCTTCCAAATTATATTCTTTCATGACAAACTCCTTTGTGAAAATGGCATTTAAATTTGTCAACCGCTTGGGTTGAACAGCTCACCGGATCAGGCGGTGGCGCTCCGGATCCTTTTATCGTTACAGCCAGGTTTCCGGAGAAAGAATCACCCGGGTGGTTTTGACTGCTTTTTTATGGATTAAAAACAAATCCCGTTTTTTAAACTGCCGGCAGTGGTAGGGGCAATGGACAATGCAGGTGGTGCAGGCGATGCATTTATCCCGGTCGGTTTTATCCGGAGCATCCCGGGGGATGGCCTGAACCGGGCAGTTGATGGCGCAGACGCCGCAAATCCGGCAGTCTTTGGTGGAGGTGGGAACGGCGGGAAACCGTTTGGCCTTTTGATAAGGATGGTGTCCCGGTAAAAGAACCGCACCGTTATCCGGGTGATCCAGCCGGTTGATTTTTGCTTCCAATGTCTGGGCAAAAGCAGAGGCCCGCTTTAAGTCGGAAGCATTGGGTCGGTCTTCTGCGATATCCGGAAAAACAGCGTGCCGGCCGATAAAGGCGGCGCCCCCAATGACGACAAATCCCCGGGAGCTCAGAAAATCAGCCATTTCCAACAGCGCATCCCCGTAGAAGTGGTTGCCGTAGGTGGCAATGACTACGGCAGGACTCCGGTTGCCCTTGATGTAGGCCAGACGTTTGACAAGGGGTGAAGGCATCCGCCCGCTGTACACGGGAAAGCCAGTGACGAGCAGTTCTTCGGATTCAAATTGCCGGCGCAGTGGATCCTGATGCGGCAGCAGGTTCACCGAAAATGAGCGGCATTGGCAATGGCGCGCAACGGTCTCCATGATGGTTTTGGTTTTGCCGCCCGGGCTGAAGGTCATGAATGTGGTTGATTGTAAATGCATCGTGTTCCCCTCTCCGAAAAATCAATCGCTATCTTGTAAACCATTATAACACGAAAAAAGCAAGAATTCAAAACAACATGAAGAGAATCTAAAGTATCGTGTTTATTCAAACCACCACATATGATTCAGCGGGCCGGAGCCGTGACCGATATCAAGGTCTGCTTTTAAGGCGCCGGTGAGGTATGCCTTCGCTTTTTGGATACTTTCGGCCAGGGTATTGCCCTGAGCCAGACGGCAAGCGATGGCGGAAGACAGGGTACAGCCGGTGCCGTGGGAGTTTTTAGTGGCGATCCGTTCGGCGGTAAACCAACGGGCTTCGCCCTTTTCGTAAAGCAGGTCTGCAGCGTCGGCACTAAGATGGCCGCCTTTAATCAGAACGGCGGTATCCGGCAGCCTGGCCCCGATGGTTTGAGCCGCTTGAACCATTGCCTCCTGGGTGGTGACGGGAAACGCACAGAGGACTTCGGCTTCAGAAAGATTGGGGGTGATGACACGTCCCAGAGGGAGCAGATCGTGAATCAGGGTGTCAGTGGCTTCGGAACTCAGAAGCCGGCTGCCGCTGGTGGCCACCATTACCGGGTCGATGACGACATTTTGGGCTTTGTATTCCAAAAGTTTGGCGGCGATGACCCGGATGATTTCTGGGTTGGAGACCATTCCGATTTTGACCGCGTCGGGAACGATATCGGTAAAAATGGCGGTGAGCTGATCGGCGACACAGGACGGGGTGGCATCCTGAATGGCGATGACCCCCCGGGTGTTTTGGGCAGTCAGGGCGGTGATGGCGCTCATGGCATAACACTGGTGCGCCGCGATGGTTTTGATATCGGCCTGAATTCCCGCGCCGCCGCTGGAATCCGATCCGGCTATCGTGAGTATTTTTTTCATAAAAAAATCCTTTCCGAACGAAAATCGTCAATGAAGGCTTCGGTTAGAGGGACTAAAGTCTCCCGCTGTTTTTCCCAGGCGGGATCGGCGACGCCGATGACCCGAAAACCAGCGTTGGAAGCTGTGCGGATGGCAAATGGAGCGTCTTCAAAAATTAAGGTACCGGCAGGGTGGGTCCCGAGGTTGTTCATGGCCGCTTTGTAGATTTCTGGACCGGTTTTGCCGAAGCCCATTTCACTGCAGGTCATGACGGTTTTAAAATAGCCTTGAATGCCATTGTGGGCCAGAGCTGATTCGATCAGTGGACGGTCGGTGGCCGTGGCGACGATCATGGCGATGCCCCGGCTGGCGAGGGCTTTTAGAAAATCGGGAACGCCGGGTTTGGCTTTGACCTCACCGGCGTACAGTTTGGCGATCAGGGCGTTGACCTCTGCCACGATCTGGTCCCTGCTTTTCTGGATACCAAAACGCTTAATATAACAGTTGGCGGCCTCGGCCATGGTGAAAGCCGCAAAATCTTCGTCGAGATGGGGAGGTGGGGTGATGCCCTGGGATCGCAGATAATCTGAGGCCAGGGTGTTCCACAGCGGCATGGAGTCGAGCAGGGTGCCGTCGGCGTCGAAAATGGCGCCCCAGACCCCGCTCCAGTCGATGCTCCGCCGGCCCTCAGCCATGGGTGGCTTCCCGGGCGGCGCGGACCAGGCTCCGGGTGGCGCCGGTGATATCGTCGGCGGCGAAGACGGCAGACACCACGGCGATCCCGGCGATGCCAGAACCGGAGAGGTCGCCGGCGTTGTCCAGAGTGATGCCACCGATGGCTACCACGGGGATGGACACCGATTGGCAAATTGCGGTGAGGGTTTCTTTGGAAACGGCATCGGCGTCCTGCTTGGTGCCGGTGGGGAACACCGCGCCGACGCCCAGGTAATCGGCACCCTGGAGTTCGGCCGCTTTGGCCTGTTCCAC
>JAQWCN010000209.1 GCA_028705955.1 Eubacteriaceae bacterium | reverse complement strand
CTCCGCCGACGTGGTCAAGGCCATTGCCCTGGGGGCCGATGCCTGCTATATCGGCTCCTCGGCCCTCATGGCCCTGGGCTGCCACCTCTGCCGAGCCTGCCAGCAGGGCAAGTGCAACTGGGGCATTGCCACCCAAAGAGAGGATTTGGTTAAACGCCTGAACCCCGATATCGGAGCCCAGCGCCTGGTCAACCTCGTCCGGGCCTGGGACCATGAAATCAAGGAAATGATGGGCGGCATGGGGATCAACTCCATTGAGTCCTTAAAAGGCAACCGCTTGATGCTAAGGGGCGTGGGCCTCAGTGAAACCGAGCTAGAAATCCTAGGGATAGAGCACGCGGGACGCTGAGTCCGGTTCTGCGAAGCAGAATCGGTAGCAGGCTGATCTAGGAGCGTGAGCGAGTAGCCTGCGGTAACGAAGCGAATGCATTTTTCTGGCTGTCTTTACCTTTAGCAGGATAAAGAGACAGACGGAAAAATACGATCATATAAGGAGTATTATCGTGAAACGAGTCTATGTTAATGAAGAGTGGTGCCTCGGCTGCCATTTATGTGAAGTTCAATGTGCCTTTGCGGGTTCCGGGGAATCCGACATGGTCAAGGCCTTTAATCGGGATGAGAAACCCCTGCCCCGGATTCGGGTAGAGGATGGGGGCGAAGCCGATGGCGGCATCCACTTTGCCGTATCCTGCCGCCACTGTGAAACACCCCTGTGTGTTAAGGGCTGCATCACTGGCGCGCTCTCCGTGGGTGAGGACGGCATTGTCCGCATCGACCAGGAGCGCTGCGTGGGCTGCCGGACCTGTATCGTCATGTGCCCCTACGGCTGTCTGGTCATCGGCAGAAACCACACCATGCTCAAATGTGAGCTGTGCACAGAGACAACAGAAGGCGCACCGGCCTGTGTGGCGGGCTGTCCCAATCAGGCCATCGTCTACGAAGAAAGGGGTGAATAAAATGGCAGAGACCCATACCAAATATCTCATTATCGGCAATGCCACCGCCGCTGTGGGCGGCATCACGGGCATCCGGACAGTGGACCCCGCGGGAAGCATCACCGTCATCTCCGGGGAGGACCGCCACGTGTATTCCCGACCCCTTATCTCCTATTGGCTGGAGGGCCGGGTGGAAAAGGAAAACACCCGCTACCGGGATTTGGACTTCTATGAAAAGAACGATGTAACCGTGGAGTATGGGGTTATGGCCACGGCGGTGGATGCCAAACGTAAGATCGTCACCCTCACCGGGGGGCGGACCATCAGCTACGAAAAGCTTTTGGTAGCCACAGGCTCCCGCCCCTTTGTGCCCCCCATCAAAGGCCGGGATTCGGCCAAGAACACCTTCACCTTCACCACCATGGATGATGCGGAAGGCATTGCCAAGATCCTCACCCCCGAGTCCCAGGTGGTCATTCTAGGGGCGGGCCTTATCGGACTAAAGGCGGCGGAAGCCCTGGTGGACCAGTGTGGAGGCATCACGGTAGTGGATTTAGCGGACCGGGTGTTGCCCAGTGTGCTGGACGCCGAATGTGCGGCTCGTTACGCCGATTATTTAAAGGGGCTGGGCATGGCCCTGCGCCTGGGTACCAGCATCACTGCAATTGGTGATGGGGACGTCACCTTAAGCGATGGGGACACCCTGGCCTATGATATCTTGATTCTGGCAGTGGGCACCCGCCCGGAAAGCGGCCTGGTGGACGAGGCCGGAGGAGAGGTACAGCGGGGCATCGTCACCGACAGCAAACAGACCACCACCCTCTTAGATGTCTACGCCGCCGGGGACTGCACCCAAAGCACCGACTGCTCCTCCCAGACGGAGAAAAACATGGCGATCCTGCCCAATGCCTACCTCCAGGGGGAGGTCGCCGGCATCAATATGGCCGGGGGCGAGGCGGAATACACCCGGGCCTTCCCGGTGAATGCCATGGGGATCAAGGGCTACTATATGCTCACCGCCGGCAGCACCCTGGGGGAACCCGTGGTGGTGGAGGCGACCGGCACCCTGAAAAAATTCTACATCCAGGATGACTGCCTGGTGGGCTTTATTATTCTGGGAGACTGTGACCGGGGGGGCATTTACACCGAGCTGATCCGAAATCAGACCCCCTTGTCCGAAACGGACTGGGCCATGCTCATGGAAGCCCCCCGGTTAGCTGCCTTTGCGAAGAACATCCGGAAGGCCGATTTGGCAGAAGCACACTAAGGAGGCAGAAATGATTATCGAAGCGAAAGAAAAATACTATACCCAGCTCAACCACGAAATCAAATGTACCGAGGATCAGAATGTCACCATCAAGGGCGTCCTGGGCCAGCGGTACATTGGGACTGGGGTTAAGGGGAAGGACCTCACGGTCTTTGGAACCCCGGGCAATGCCATGGGAGCTTACCTGAATCAGACCAATATTACGGTGTACGGCAATGTCCAGGATGCCGTGGGGGATACCATGGACTCCGGGGATATTGTGGTGTACGGCAAGGCTGGCGATACCCTGGGCTACGGCATGCGGGGCGGTAGCATCTATATCCGGGACGACGGCGGCTACCGGGTGGGCATCCATATGAAGGCCTACGAAGAAAAACAGCCCGTCATCGTCATTGGCGGCCGGGCGGGCTCCTTCCTGGGGGAATACCAGGCCGGGGGAACCATTCTGGTCCTGGGTATTGGCTGCGACGGGGCCTTTCCCGCCGGGGGCTATTGCGGCACCGGGATGCACGGCGGGGCCATGTATATCCGGTGTGACACCCCGCCGGTGGGCCTGCCGGAGCAGGTCACGGCCCGTCAGTGCAGTGCTGAGGATATGGAGGGGATCGCCCCCTATATTAAAAAATACTGCCACTACTTTGATGCGGATTCATCGGATATCCTGGCGGGGACTTATTACAAGCTCACCCCCAGCGCCGGCAATCCTTATCATGGGCTGTACACACCCTATTAAAACCAGTATAATTGAAGGCAAAGGTTGTGGGGCGGTAGGGGTAGCTCTCAGCAGGAGGCGGGGCGGTAGTGTAAGCTCTCAGATGGCACCGGCGTGCTGGACATA
>JAQWCN010000208.1 GCA_028705955.1 Eubacteriaceae bacterium | reverse complement strand
TTGTAAAAATTGGGAGAAAGGAATTCAATAGCGGCCCGGCTGCCCAGATAAGATCCGCCAATACCGATCACAATCAGCACTTCTGAATCTTTTCTGATTTTTTGTGCGGCTTTTTTAATCCGTTCAAATTCACCTTTATCGTAATCTTCCGGCAGGTTAATCCATCCTAAAAAATCATTGCCTGCTCCTTTTTTACTGACCAATTCTGTTCTGGCATCAGACACCAGTTTTTTCATATATGTCATTTCGTGGGACTGAATGACATCCGTAACCTTTGAATAATCGAAAAACACATTTCTCATTTGCCTTTTCTCCTTTAAATATATTTGTCATGATCCATCCGGCAGATTGCAAACCGGGTCAATCAAGCATACCAATTTAAACTAAAACTATTATACCCATTTCCAAAGTAAACGTCAATCAGCGTATCCTTTTCAACTTATGATTGCTTCTCAATTCCATCTTCTTTTCATCTTGAAGCCCCTGTCTTCCCTTCCGCCTCCGGCAATGGAAAAAGCGTTTTTTTACCATTGTTCTTTCACACAAAAAATGCTATTATAAAATTAATTTATAAATATTTTAAATCTTTAATGAAAGAAAAAAGAGAAGGCTATGAAAAAAAATGTGCTGATTATTGACGACCAACCAACAAACAGAAAACTTTTAATTCATATTTTATAAGATACTTATGACTGTGTGGAAGCGGCCAATGGAAAGGAAGCGTTGGCTTTTTTTAAAGAAAACGCCCGGCCCATTTCTGCTGTCATTACCGATTTGCGCATGCCTGTCATGGACGGTCTTGAACTCACGCGCACGTTGCGTCTCGATCCCCATACCCGGGACTTACCCATATTGGCCACAACCGTGATGGATTATTCTGAGGCTGAAGAAAGTGCCCTTAACGCCGGTGTCAATGATATTCTGGCCAAACCTTATAAACCCGGTGTCATCCGCAAGCGCCTGGCCAACCTGATTACCCTCCGGGAAAACGCCGCAACCATCAGCTCCATCAAATCCGATACGTTAACCCATGTCTTCACCCGGGAATACTTTTACACGCTGATCACCAGCACCTTGTTTGAAAACCCCAATATCACTTACGATATTTTTTTCCTGGATATCGAACATTTTGATTTGGTCAACGGCATGTTTGGCGACCAAACCGGAGATGAAATTCTCCAACTGACTGCCGATGTCTTTTCCAAAGCCGTCGGTTCAATGGGTTTTTGTGCCCGCATCCAGGGGGATCAGTTTGCCGCACTCACCGTACGCCACCATGATCAGTTAACAAGCATTTGTCATACCATTTCCGACGCGATTAACACCTTTGATATTCCCTACCAGCTCAATATCCGCTTTGGTGTTTATCCCATTACGGACCGGACGATTGAACCCCGCCACATGTGTGACCTGGCGAAAATGGCTGCCAAAAGCATTCAGGACCAATATGGAAAGATTTATGCCTTCTACGATGAATCCTTTCATCAGAAAATGGTTGATGAACAACTCATAACCAATAATATGGAAGCCTCCCTTTCCCGGGAAGAATTCATCATTTATTATCAGCCCAAGATGGATATGGCCCAAAGAAAAATTATCGGAGCTGAAGCTCTGGTCCGCTGGCAGCATCCCAAGCTGGGATTCATCGCGCCCGGCCGGTTTATTCCCACCTTTGAAAAAAACGGTTTTATCACTGAACTGGACCGCTATATCTGGCGTCATGTCTGCGCTGATATTCGCAGATGGCTCGATAAAGGATGGCAGGTTCCGCCGATTTCTGTCAATGTATCCCGTATTGATTTATTTTCCCCGGATCTTGGTGACTATCTGCTCAAAATATTGGCGGATAACGCCCTTCCTATTGAACAGCTTCATCTTGAAATAACCGAATCGTTCTTTGTTTCCAATGTCGATTTTGTGATTGATCAAGTCCAGCATCTCAAGGATCAAGGTTTTATTATTGAAATGGATGATTTTGGCTCCGGCTATTCGTCCCTGAATTTTTTAAGTGATATGCCCGTTGATATAATCAAACTGGACATGATGTTTTTATGCCGCCCGGCTCATCAAGGGGCCACTGAAAGCATTATCAATTTTGTTATTCAGCTAAGCCAATGGATGGATATGGCTGTGATCGCCGAAGGTGTCGAAACGGAAGAACAGGTGCAAATGCTTTTGGATTTCGGCTGTCGTTACGGGCAGGGCTATTATTATGCCAAACCCATGCCCCGTCAAAAATTTGAGACACTTTTTATTCAAAACCTGAAAGCACAAACCCCGGACATTCCGGAAAACAGTCTGGTCGAAAATAATTTAAAATACACCATGCCTTTCCCCATGGATAGCATTCCCTATATAGAGATCGAACACTATTTAGCCAATGCCCCCTTTGGTCTGTCCATTCAAACCAAAGATCCCGGGAATGGCAAAATAAAAATGCTGTATGTGAACCGGACGCTTTGTAAAGAACTGGGGTTCTCTCCCGATGTCTTTATAAAACTGTCCAAACCCGATTTAATTAACCTCACCCACCCTAAAGATCGTCCTCATATTTTAGACAATATCGGACAGGCCGAACAGGAACAGCGTCCCTGGAAGGTCAATATCCGGGTGAAAAGTGAAGATCACAAGTGGGTCTGGTTTCGTGCCCAGGGTCAGCCGGCGCAAAACAACCGCATTTACATTACCCTGCGCAGATTGACCAACGCCTCTACCATTTCCTGCGGCGTCTCCACAAGACAAGCTGCCGGTGACAACTCCTCCCGGGAGCCGAATCCGTAAAGACATCCCACGGCCGGCAAACCAAAGGTCGAAGCGATGGCCATATCTTTATCCCGGTCACCCACAATGATAAAATCCTGTCCATAATCCCGACGAATGTGCGGATAAATTGCTGTTTTCTGTGCAAAATTAAAAGATTCTGAGCAATAAAACCCGTCAAACCACCGATTGAGGCCAAAGGCTTTCCGGTGGGCATCCATATAGTTTTGAGGACAATTGCTTAAAAAAACCAGGATAAACCCCTGGTTTTTTAATGCGTCAAG
>JAQWCN010000040.1 GCA_028705955.1 Eubacteriaceae bacterium | reverse complement strand
TAACCGCTTCCCCATTTTCGTCTGTTGCCGGCATCACCCCGGCGCTCAAGCTGCAGGCTTCATCTTTATAAAGGGTAAAGACAGCGCCGCTTAATGCTTGTGTCGGATTGTCCTTCGCTACTTTTTTAACCGAAACACTTCCCGGTTTTTCTGTATTGGCAACGTTAAGGGTATAGCTTTCTTTGCTGTAATCCACAACCTGGACCTGATGCCCGTCGATGGGATCATAGGATGTTTTGCCTGTCGCTGATCGAAAAACAATATAATACGGGTCCGAATTCACTGTAATGTTCGACGGCGCATTGGTTTCAGTCACCTGATAAACATTGTCAAGGAGCAAACCGCTGGCCGAACCTTTCCCGTCCTTATTGGTGATCATTGTAATGTCTTTTTCATCCTGGGTCATGTTCTTTACCGTAAAGGTGACACCCTTTACTGCATTGGCGGTTATATTGTTGGTCCCGTCTGACAAATATTTATAAATCTGAAGGGTCCGGCCATCTTTGGAAGATGTTCCTGAGCTTTCGAGAACCTTGGAGTTCAGGGTTGTTTTCCCATTAATGGCTGTTTCGCCTTCCCCGGTGAGCAGTGTCGCTGTGTTGGAACTGTTGGTACTGTCCAGTGCCGTGTTCCCTTTCACATCCAGGTTGACCATCGCCTGATAGGTGATTTCCAAACTCTGCTGATCCGGAAGGGTCATGGTCACGGTTCGGGTCGCTTCGTCATAAGCATAGCTGCCCTTATCCAATGCTTCCCCATTGACCTTCAAGGACGTCATATCGAAATCCAGGGCACTGCCCAGGGTATCCTTAACCGTTACAGTTGACGATGCACTGTCCAAATCGATGGCCGCTGGATTAAATTTGATCGTATATTTCACATAGGGTGCTGTGCTGGTTGTGTAATTTTGATCTTTCTTAACCAGAGACGATGGCTGGGCCCATTGATCTGCCTTGACTTCCGGGTAAGAAGTTCCATCGATATTCAGTACTCCTGTATTGATGTAATCTTTATTTTCATTTTTACTGAAATCCGTAATCTGGGTATCATATTCGATAATAATATTCGCAGACTTTGCGGTTTCAAGTGCATCTCCCGCCAGCGTAAAAGTGATGGTTCCATCGCCATTGTCTTTTACCGTTACACCGTCGAGAGCTTTCCCATTTTGATACCATTGCTGGGTGTAAACAGAACCGTCTACATATTTGGTTCCTGCCGGTAATGTATCGACAATGGTTACCGTTTTTGCATCTTTTGGCAAATACTGGTTAACATCAAACTTCCACCGCATCATGCCGGTACTTTTGTCCGTCTGTTCTTCTTGGTCTTTGTCATATCCCTCAATTGCTGTTTTCTTAATATAGTTGGTAACAACCGTGTAATTATAGTCGGCGCTCTTTGTATCTGACTTCTGATCACTGACTACCTGGGCAGTATTTCTAAAGGTTTTGCTGCTGGTTGGTGTTTCAAAAGTCGTGTTGTAGGTAATGGTAATGGTTTTGGGTCCCTGAAGATCTCCAAAGGCAATATTAAAGCCTTTATCCGTCGCTGCTGGTTTGACCGACGAATAATCCGTTCCTTTATCGTCTGAAATCTTCACACTGTCCAAATCAAAGTTCAGTTGGTTATATTCCCAATAATCTTTGTAGGTCACATTGGTTAATCCGCTGTCCGGCACTTTAATCGTGGATTTCCATGAAATGGTATTGCCGTTAACTGCGGTGCGTTCCTTGGAAAGCACTTCAAAATTCGTTCCTACCCCAACATCCGATTTCGCAGTTTGATCTGTTTCCGTTCCCCAGGGGGTCACGGTTGCTGTGTTGGTCCGGGTTTCCTGGTTCATGTCCGAAACATCTGTCGCTTTTGTGCTGTAGGTGATTTTATAGGCTTTTGTTGTGCTGTCGGTAAAGGTATAACCGTTTTTCAACTGATCCCAGGTCAATTTCAGGCTGGAATCTGCCCAGTTATTTCCGCCATCCGACGATTCTTCCACTTTGATATCCGTCGGTGCGTCCAGTTTATCGCCCA
This sequence comes from Eubacteriaceae bacterium, assembly GCA_028705955.1. GTDB lineage: Bacteria > Bacillota > Clostridia > Eubacteriales > Eubacteriaceae > JAQWCN01. The sequence continues at coordinate 10,678 of JAQWCN010000040.1, read as the reverse complement.
AGGTATCTTTAATGACGGTTCCTTTGATATCAATGGCGTCTCCGGCATTAACAGTAATGGTCCATGTGATCGTCCCATTATTATTCACACCGCTCTTTTGGACCCAGTTTTTATTAATGGTTACATATTTAGAATCTTCATTGCCAGGTTGAGGATGTTCCGTACTGGTTCCTTTTACGGTATTTTTCTGTTCATCCTGCCAGTTCTTTATATTGGCAAACGCTTTTTTATCAATGGAAACCCGGTATTTGACATAATAGACCTGTCCGTCCGTCATATTTCCGAGATTTGCTTTGAATCCGGCATCCTGACTGGTTACGGCCGGGGTAACCTGAGCTGCTGTGGTACATCCTTCATCCGTATAAACTTTCAGGCTGTCATTCTGATAAGACAGGTAACTGCCCATCGTATCGGTGACTGTGACATCACTGTTTGTTCCGGTTGAAGTAACTTTTACGATAAAATCTCTGGAAAAAGCATCACCGCTAACGGTTTGGGCATCACTTTTGGATACCGTAACGCCGTCCTTGCTGCTGTCCCGGTCGACATCAACATCGTATTTCCCGATTCCCGGGAATTCAAACGACGCTTTCCCGCCGTTTGAATTTGGCGTTGTGACTGAAGTGATCTTGCCGTTGACTTTCAACGTTCCGTAAATATCATTTTCATTGTTTGTTACAAAATCGGAATAATATTTAAAAGTCACACTGGTTCCGTTTATGGTATACGATCCAACAGCGGTTCCACCATCCATCAATTCTCCCGTTTCGTTTGTAAAACTGATATTGTCCGGCAGTGTATAAGTAAAGGTATCATCTGCCGTATATTGTTTGGTGTTGTCCAAATGCCAGGACAATAAAACCTGTACGGAATCATTATATTGAACCGTCATTCCATCCGTAACCGTCTGGTTATTGATCGTTACCGTTGACGCCGGATGATCGCCGGTTGCTGTTTTAAGCAGATAACCGTTACTTCCAAGATCATATGTTTCCGCTGCGAAAACATTCCCGCAGACCACAAAACCCATGATTACCATGATGGCAACCAAAAGCGTTGATATCTGCCCCAAAGATTTCTTCATTCTTTCTTACCTCCTGTATTGCATCTTTCCAATGTTCCTGCCATTTTTTCATTATTTATTTTCAATCGGCCGCTGCTTTATGTTTCTGCCCGGCAACGTACCCGTTTTTGGTAATAAAAAACCACATCCCGGATCATCTTTAAGCGATTCGTTATGCGGTTCGGCTATCTTATAAAAGTGATTGAGGAAATAAAAAGACTGCAAATCAAATGAAAATCCATTTGTTTTGCAGTCCGACTGTCCTATAAATCAATTTACTTAGATCCGTAACTTTGCGTCAGTACCTTTAGGTACTTTTGCTTTTTAACATTAATTTTAGTTATTCTTTAAATCTAACTCTTATTATAAACGGATTCTAAATTTAATCAAGTGCTTTTTTTGCGCAAATCTGAACGAATTCTGCACAATCCTGAAATGGTTCTAAATCTTTGGCCACTCGTTCCCGGCTCCTTAACCGCTATTTCCGCTCGTAGGTTTTAACGATATTAAGGGCGACCTCGGCCGGTTTAAGGCGCATATCCATGGCCTGTTTCTGAATGTAACGGTGAGCCTGTTCCTCGGTCATATCGAGATAACCCATCAAACAAAGTTTCCCGCGGTAAATCATTTTAAGGTCATCCATCTTTTTTAAGAGCACTTCATTTTTCTTCTGAAGTTTTTCCATCTGATGGCGGGACGCCAGTAAAAAACGGACACTTTGCTGAAAATGATACCGGTTGACCGGTTTGGGAAGGACGAGGGCCGGCAGGTCCCCTATTTTGTCCTCGACCATCTCCGCCAATTCTTTTTTAACAATCAAAAGAACGCCGATCGAATAATGATCCAGTACGTCGATGGCCAGCTCCACGCCAAATTCATCCCCGAGAGGGGTGTTCATAATCATCAGATCATATTCGGTTTGCTGGAGACGCCGCCGCCCTTCAGCCCCTGATGTCAGAACATCGATCAGATCAAAATCCATCTCCCTGAGAATGTCTGTTAAAGCCCGGCCGATTTCCTTTTTCCGGCAAATCAACAACACGTTTCTGCTCAAGATCACCCCTCCTTTCTGTCAGGATGCGCGGTGATGTCTGCGCTTTTAGTACAAACAGAAATAGTGGGCGGTTTCCCAGTCGTGAACCGTTTCGGTATACTGCTGCCATTCTTTGGATTTAAGATCGATGTATTTTTCGGTCAGTTCAGCGCCTAAGACCTCTGTAACCAGCGGATCCGCCGCCATTTCATCCAAAGCCTCTCTAAGCGTTGCCGGCAGGGATTCCAATGGCGTTTTGTTGTCCGGCAGCGCCGGCATCAATGGTATTTGTTGCTCGATTCCTTCCAACCCTGCTGCCAAAACCAGGGCATAGGTCAAATACGGGTTGCAAGCCGGGTCAGGACTTCTGAGTTCCAACCGGCTGAATTGTCCGGGCGCCGCCGGGATCCGGATTAAGGCGTCCCGGGAGCTGTAGCCCCAGCAAATTTTTTGGGGGGCTTCCATGCCTGCCGCCAGCCGTTTGTAGGAATTGACTGTCGGATTAGCCACTGCAGTGATCGCTTTGATATGTGCGAGAATCCCCGCCGCAAAATGTTTAGCATCTTCCGACAGTCCACCTTTTTCACTGGCAAAAAGATTGACGCCTTTTTTAATCAGCGACAGATTGATATGCATGCCGCTGCCCGGCTGTCCATTGATAGGCTTGGGCATAAAGGTAGCATGCTGCCCATTGCGCTGGGCGATGGTCCGCACCACATTACGCAATGTAATAAACCGGTCGGCAGCGTCCAGAGCATCGCTGTAGCGAAAATCAATCTCGTGCTGACCCTGGCCCGACTCGTGGTGGGAGCTTTCAATGGCAAACCCCATGTCTTCCAGTGTCAAAATGATATCTCTTCTGGTATTTTCCCCCTTGTCCCGGGGTGCAACCGAACAGTATCCCGCCTGATCCCCCGGGGAAAAGGTGGGATTGCCGTCTTCCCCCAGATTAAACAGGAAAAATTCACATTCCGATCCAACATTTAAAGTGTAGCCCAAATCCTCTGCCTTCTTAACCGTTTGTTTGAGAACATTGCGGGTGTCCATCTCACAGCGGCGGCCATCCGGATAGGTCACATCACATAAAACCCGGGCAACTTTTCCGCGCTGCGGCCGCCAGGGAAGCACCACAATTGTTGAAAAATCCGGTTTGAGCAAAAGATCAGAATGATCCCGTCCTCCAAATCCAATGACCGAATCGCCATCGAAGGGAATGCCGTAAAAAATGGCATCTTCCACCCGGTTATTGGAAATGGCCACGTTGCGGCTGGTTCCATCGACCCCGCAAAACTGCATTCTCAAAAACTTGATATCATTTTCTTCCACAAACGTTGTGATATCCAGTGTTGACTTACCAATGTGCATTTTAATCTCTCCTTTAAACCCTGCTTCACTCAATAAGGGGTATATAAGCTATTATACGGATTGTTCGCATTGGGTGTCAACTTATAAAAAGTACCGCTTATCATTTCATCGTAATCCATATCAAAATACTGGCAGTAACGTTCGACATATTTTTCAAAAGTTCTGCGATCTTTTTCCGTACATTTTTTCACACTGACCTGAACCGGCAAATTGAGTGGTTTTTTATCACAGCGCACATACATGGCACCGCCGTGCATACCGGTTCCGCAATAATTTCCCGCAGGGAATTCCCCGTTGGCGCCTTTTCCCAGAACCACAATGGTCCCGCCAGCCTGGTATTCCCCCAGAAAAGATCCGGCCTTGCCGCCGATCACAATGACCGGCTGCTTGTCCTGATACGCTTTCATGTGAATCCCCACCCGGTAGCCGCCGTCATCCCGGACATAAATACTGCCGCCCCGCATGCCGTAACCCAGCGTGTCCCCGGCTTTTCCGTAAACCACAATGTCGCCGTTATCCATGGTGTCGCCCACCGCATCCTGGACATTCCCGTAAACCGAGATATTGGTCCCGCTTAAATATGCGCCCATGGCGTTGCCCGGGGTTCCAAAAATTGTCAGTTCTTTATCCTTAACGCCTGTTCCAATGTACCGCTGACCCAACACCCCTTTGACGGTGATGTTTTTATCCCGGGTTTGTTTGATTTCCCGGTTGAGCCGGGTATAATATTTATTTTTAGCTTCAATAATCATCTGTGTTCTCCTTTTGACGCTTTAATGGACCCGGGCCAGTTTAGCCCTGCGTTCTTCCTGATCAAAAGCGGAAAGCTGGGGTGCTTCCAGCAGTTTTTTCCAGTCAGTGGAAGATAAATGGGTACGCTTGCGGATCAAATCGGTATAGATTCCGCCCCGCTGACAGTCCCCCATGATCATGTATCCCTTCAGTTCGTCATCACTAATATAGAATTTCCGGATCTGATGATTCGGACCGGTGATTTCGATGGGTTCCCCCACCGTGCTTCCCGCCGTCAGCATATAAAAGTCTTTAATGCCCATGGCGTTGACCGGAAACCCTTTGTCGAAATGCGCTTCGCCGCCGGCCATATTGATTCCCGCCGTTTCGCCCTGCATAAAGGCATTGGGCAAAATCGCCATGTTTTTTTCTGTTCCGGACGATATATCGTGGCTTTGGGTACAATCCCCGGCCGCATAGATATCCATCAGGTTTGTTTTTTGGGTATCATCGGTCACAATCCCCCGTTCACATTCTGCGCCGGCATCCTGGGCCAACCCGGTGGCTGGTCTTGTGCCCACAGCCAAAATGAGAATGTCGTAAGGCAATTTGTCCCCGTCACTCAGCGTCACTTCTGCGTTACCAATCTTTGTTATACTGGTTTTCAATTTAAAGCTCATGCCGAGTCCGGTCAGATAATTTTCCATGACCGTTGCACATTCCTCATCCAACACGCTGGGTAGCACGCGGTCTGCCAAATCCACAATGGTGATTCCGGCACATTGATCCACCAGAGCTTCCGCCGCTTTCAGTCCAATCAGTCCGGCTCCCAAAATCACAACCCGGGATTCCGGCGTCAGACACGCCTTCACACCCTGGGCGTCTTCCATCGTGGTAAAGGTAAACGCGTTTTGAGCCGTTTCTTTCCCCTCGATCGGCGGGACAAACGGGCTGGATCCCGTGGCCAATAAAAGTTTGTCATAAGATACGGTTTCGCCATTGTCTAAAGTGACCATATGGGTCCCTTCGTCAATCCCGGTAACCGTTGTCCCCAGACGTGTTGTCACGCCGTTTTTTTCATAAAAATCATCATCCCTGTATTTCATTTGTTCCTGATCGACCCGGCCTTCCAGCCAATAGGAGATCAGCGGTCGGGAATAGGTATGGTATGGTTCACTGGCGACCAGGGTAATGGTTCCGTCCGGATCCACTTCCCGGATGCCTTGAATCCCGCCGATCCCAGCGGCGGAATTTCCAATGATCAAATAATTTGTATCACTCATTGTTTACTCCTTTTATCTATCAACAACCTTGCAACTCGTCGGCTTTTCTTTTTCCCCTTTCAGGTCAAAAGCCTCCTCCCATGCGGAGGATCGGGCACCTCAGGCTGTTCGCTTTCGCTCACTTCAAGCCTGTTATGCCTTTGCTGCGACGCTTTGCGTCTTCCAAAGTCAGCCGCTTTTTTCTGGCCACATCCTCGTCGGCTTTTCTTTTTCCCCTTTCAGGTCAAAAGCCTCCTCCCATGCGGAGGATCGGGCACCTCAGGCTGTTCGCTTTCGCTCACTTCAAGCCTGTTATGCCTTTGCCGCGACGCTTTGCGTCTTCCAAAGTCAGCCGCTTTTTTCTGGCCACATCCTCGTCGGCTTTTCTTTTTCCCCTTTCAGGTCAAAAGCCTCCTCCCATGCGGAGGATCGGGCACCACAGGCTGTTCGCTTTCGCTCATTTCAAGCCTGTTATGCCTTTGCCGCGACGCTTTGCGTCTTGCAAAGTCAGCCGCTTTTTTTCTGGCCACATCCTCGTCGGCTTTTCTTTTTCCCTTTTCAGGTCAAAAGCCTCCTCCCATGCGGAGGATCGGGCACCACAGGCTGTTCGCTCTCGCTCACTTCAAGCCTGTTATGCCTTTGCCGCGACGCTTTGCGTCTTGCAAAGTCAGCCGCGATCCTCATATACTATCGCGCGGTTGGGGCAGCCGGTGACGCAGGCTGGGGAACCGGCGCTGTTTTCCAGGCACAGTTCGCATTTGAGCATGGTATGATCGTGTCCAATGACCAGGCAGCCATAGGGACACATCGCGATACAGGTCCGGCATCCCACACATTTTTCGTGATCAATACGCACCACGCCGTCATCGCCAACGGACAGCGCGCCGGTAATACATCCTTTGACACAGTAGGGGGTTTCACAATGCCGGCAGTTCACCGCAAAGTTAATCGCTTCGCCATCCTGGGCGCCATCTTCCACCCGGATACGGGATAATGGTTCGTCTTCCCGGTTAAACGCCTTAAACATGTCGGTTTCCCCGGAATTAGCAAACGCACAGTTATATTCGCATAAATGGCACCCCAGGCACCATTCTTCATTGACATAAACTCGTTTCAAGTTTTGACTCCTTTTTTTCTCTCCTTAAAACGCGGCATTCTGCCGCACCGCCACTTTTATTCCCCGGCATGTTTGATACCGAGAATCTCCAGTTCTTTATCCGAAAGCCCGACTCCCCGAAGCATCAGACGGTTTCCTTTAAGGGCCTCGATGGAGTTGATCCCCATGCCGCCCATCATTTCTTTAATTTCGTGATTCCAGGCTGTCAGTAAATTGATCAGCCGTTCCGAACCAATATCCGGATTGAGGCGCTTGACCAAATCTTCCTGCTGGGTCGCAATGCCCCAGTTGCATTTTCCCTTTTGACACTGACGGCACAAATGGCACCCCAGGGCCAGCAAAGCTGCGGTTCCGATATAACAGGCATCCGCCCCCAGAGCAATAGCCTTGACCACATCGGCAGCACTGCGGATGCTGCCGCCAACGACAATGGAAATATCGTTTCTGATTTTTTCGTCCCGAAGCCGCTTGTCCACTGAAGCCAGTGCCAGTTCAATTGGAATCCCGACATTATCCCGGATCCGGGTCGGTGCCGCGCCGGTGCCGCCCCTAAAGCCGTCAATAGCGATGATGTCTGCACCGGACCGGGCAATCCCGGAAGCGATGGCCGCCACATTGTGGACTGCCGCAATTTTTACAATAACCGGCTTTTTATAATTGGTCGCTTCTTTTAATGAGAACACCAACTGCCGTAAATCTTCAATCGAATAGATATCGTGATGGGGCGCCGGTGAAATAGCATCAGACCCTTCCGGAATCATCCGGGTTTCTGAAACCTTGGCCCGGATTTTTTTCCCGGGTAAATGGCCGCCGATCCCGGGCTTGGCGCCCTGGCCCATTTTTATTTCGATGGCTGCCCCGGCTTCCAGATAAGCTTCATGGACACCAAACCGCCCGGAAGCCACCTGGACAATCGTGTTCGGTCCAAATTCATAAAGAGATTTATTCAGTCCGCCTTCCCCTGTGTTGTAGCAAGTTCCCAGAGCTGTTGCCGCCCGGGCCAGGGATTTATGGGCATTTTCACTGATCGAACCGTAAGACATAGCCGAGAACATGATCGGCAGTTCCAGTTCAATCTGGGGCGGCAGTTCTGAGGTCAATTCCCCGTTTTCATCAAATTCCAGCTTACTCGGTTTTTTACCGAGGAACACCTTGGTTTCCATCGGTTCCCGGAGTGGATCAATGGATGGGTTGGTCACCTGGCTGGCATTGATCAGCATTTTATCCCAGTAGATGGGATAATCATTGGGATTGCCCATACTGGAGAGCAAGACCCCGCCGGTACTGGCCTGGCGGTACACTTCCTCAATGGTATTTTGTTTCCAGTTAACATTGGGCCGGAATGTATTTTCTGTTTTAACAATCTTTAACGCCCGGGTCGGGCACATACTCACGCAGCGCTGACAATCGATACATTTTGATTCGTCTGCCTGCATGACGTCCAATTCTTCATCGTAATGATGAACCTCGTCCGCACACTGGCGTTCACACACGCGGCATTTGATACAACGGTTTGGATCCCGGTGTACTTCAAATTCCGGATATAAATAATTAATTCCCATATTATGCATCCTCCTCTACGCGAACAATGATCGGTTCACCGCCCTTTGGCGCCCAAATGCCCTCAATTTCAGGACAGACCGCGCGAATGGCCGATTCCTCACTGGCAATATACACAATATCATCTTTTTCCCCTGCCACCATGGACCGAAGTTTCAGACGATCGTTCAACGCCATCAAGCCCTTATTAAACCCGGCAATAATCGAAAAAGGTCCGGTGATGAGCAGACTGGCGTAGGTGTTTCTCAAAATTTTAAACCGCCGGGCCTGTTCCGGTGGCATCTGGTCCAGTTCTTCCCAGAACGGCGCCGCGATAATCCTGGCGATATCCTCAAAACTGAAGCCTTCCTTCCGGTTTAAATAGTCGATAATGTACGTAATGACTTCGGTATCTGTCAACAAGTTACATTTGTAGTCAAACATTTCAATATAGCGGCGGTTGGTGTCATAGGAAGAAATCTCCCCATTGTGGACCACCGAGTAATCCAGCAGCGCAAAAGGATGAGCTCCGCCCCACCAGCCCGGGGTATTGGTCGGGTAGCGGCCATGGGCTGTCCAGCAGTAACCGTCGTACTCTTCCAGTTTGTAAAAATCCCCAACGTCTTCCGGAAAACCAACGGCTTTAAAGATTCCCATATTTTTTCCGGAAGAAAAAATATAGGCACCGTCAATATAAGTATTAATGTAGAAAACCGTATCGACGATAAATTTCTTTTCGTCAATTTCCCCTTTTTCTTCCTGAATTTTTGTAAAAACAGGATCGACAAAATAGCGCCAAATTAAAGGTTCGTCCTTGATCCCCGGATTTTTTCTCACAGGAATCCGGCTCAAGTTCACCACATCAAAATAGCGATCCAGGTAACGTTCTGTTTCCTGGCGGGCCTTAAAATCATCATAAAAAACATGAAACGCGTAAGAATCTGCATATTCGGGATAAATGCCATAGCCTGCAAATCCCCCGCCCAAACCGTTGGAACGGTCGTGCATTACTGCGATGGAATCCACAATGGTTTTGCCATTGATAATGCTTCTGCCTTTACGGTCAATGATTCCGGATATCGCACACCCCGATGGGATACGGATTTCTCCTTCTTTCTTTAACATCGCACTCTCCTTAATAATTATTGCTTTTGGTTAAAGCGGCTTGTAAACAAAAAAAGAAACGCCCCCACCAACACCCCGTTTTTTGATACGACAAAACAACAGCCTATCTGCGCCATTGCAAATAACCTTTTGTCTGCTCAAAAACGAATTGAATTGATGTGAACGCCATTGTTCATACAAATTTGTTTTTTTGTTTTTATTCTATTGTCACAATCCATGTCAAAAGGATCCGGCTTTTACCGTCAGGCGATTGCACAATCCTCCTGACTCAAAAGAGTCTGCCGATACCTTCAACACATTCCAATCGTGATTGTTCTCATATTAAATCACATTTTTTTTAAAAATACAATAGAAATTTCTCTGGTATTGTTTGCAGGTTGTATACATAGTACAAATATAAAAAAGATCTGCCCAGCTCTTTGTTTTTTCCCTTTTCTTTTAATGAAGGGTTTTTTCGTTTGAAAATCTGTTGAAATTTGAAACCAGTTGCATGAAATATTTTGCAAAAAAAGACTTTACAAACCAGGATACATCCTCTATAATGGATTTACAACTTAGAGAAAGACGGAAATTATTCCGCTGGGTAAACAAGCAATGATGCTTATAAAGTGGTCAACCGCTTTAAAGCGCCTTTTTTGTTATCATCATATTTTCTCCCGGTTGTGTCAAGTTAAGACCGGTATCTCTCTTCCACGACAGTAATCTTACTTCCTTATTGTTATTTACTTCAGCTTACTGTAGCAACAGTTCCTCAAAAGGATGCCGGAATTAAAGTGGTGCATGTCCTCAATGTGCCACTAAAGATCCGGGAAAGTTGATACGCCCCCTCTGTATCAACTTCCTTTGGATTTTTCTTTCCAAAAAGCTTATAATAAGACATCATAGGCTCAAACAGATAAATTATTAAAATTTTACAGGAGGCAACTATGTCTGAAGAAGAATTATTTGAAATCAAGGATCAAAAAGACGATATCATCGAACTTTTTGGCTCCAAAGTCTTCAATATTACGGTGATGCGCAAGCGTCTGCCCAAACACATCTACAAAAGCATGATGAAGACCATCAAAGAGGATTATCCTCTGGAAAGTGACGTGGCGGAAGTCGTCGCCAACGCCATGAAAGATTGGGCTCTTGAATTGGGTGCGACCCACTTTACTCACTGGTTCCAGCCGATGACCGGTGTCACTGCTGAAAAACACGATGCGTTTATCAGCCCCACCGACGAAGGAAAGGTCATCATGGAATTCTCAGGCAAAGAACTGATCAAAGGCGAACCTGATGCTTCTTCATTCCCCTCCGGCGGTCTGCGGGCAACTTTTGAAGCCAGAGGCTACACCGCCTGGGATCCGACCTCTTTTGCCTTTGTCAAGGGAACGACCTTGTATATTCCAACCACCTTCATCTCTTATTCCGGTGAAGTTCTGGATAAAAAGACGCCTCTT
>JAQWCN010000207.1 GCA_028705955.1 Eubacteriaceae bacterium | reverse complement strand
GAAACATTTATCAACAATTTCTTTCAGGACACCCTTATCGACTTGTTTGTCCACTTCGAGCACAAAGTAATCATCCACGGTTTCCCGTTTGACAAAGCCCATATCCTGAGGCAGCACCTGGTTAAATAAGAACCGGCCCACAGTGCTTTCGATCAAACGAACATAATCCTTGCCGTCAACGGTTCTCTTTTCCCGAACTTTCACTCTGGCATGCAGGTTAACCGTCTTGTTAAAATATGCCATTTCCATTTCGTCTTCATTGCAGAATACCGATCCTTCACCTTTGACGCCTTCTTCATAAAGGGTCATATAGTAAGAACCAAGGACCATATCCTGAGTCGGCACAACAACGGGTGTCCCGTCCTGGGGTTTTAAAATGTTATTGCATGCCATCATCAGAAAACGGGCTTCTGCCTGGGCTTCCACCGAAAGTGGAACATGGACTGCCATCTGGTCGCCATCAAAGTCGGCATTGTACGCGGTACAAGCCAGAGGATGCAGTTTGATTGCCCGGCCTTCAACCAAAATCGGTTCAAAAGCCTGAATGCCCAAACGGTGAAGGGTTGGTGCCCGGTTTAACAAAACCGGATGTTCGTGAATGACATCTTCGAGGACATCCCAGACAATCGGGTCCAGTTTTTCAACCATTTTTTTCGCACTCTTAATGTTTTGGCTTAAACCACGGTCCACCAGTTCGTGCATCACAAAGGGTTTAAACAGTTCAATGGCCATTTCTTTTGGCAGCCCGCATTGATACATCTTGAGTTCCGGACCCACAACGATAACGGAACGACCCGAATAATCCACCCGCTTACCGAGTAGGTTCTGACGGAAACGTCCCTGTTTCCCTTTGAGCATATCACTCAGGGATTTAAAAGGCCGGTTCCCGGGGCCTGTGACCGCACGGCCGCGCCGGCCGTTATCGATCAGTGCGTCCACCGCTTCCTGGAGCATTCTTTTTTCATTCTGAACAATAATATCCGGAGCATCGAGTTCCAGCAATTTGGTCAGCCGGTTATTCCGGTTGATGACCCGGCGGTACAAATCGTTAAGGTCTGAAGTTGCAAAACGCCCCCCGTCCAGCTGGACCATGGGTCTCAGTTCCGGTGGAATGACCGGAATCGCTTCCAGAATCATCCATTCCGGTTTGTTATCTGATTGACGGAATGCTTCCACCGCTTCCAGGTGTCTGGCAATTTTAATCCGTTTTTGCCCGGTGCTGTCTTTGAGTTCTTCCTTTAATACGGCGGCATCCTGGTCCAGATCCACCATCTTAAGGAGTTCCTGAATGGCTTCGGCGCCAATGCCGGCGGTGAAGGTCTGGCCATATTGTTCCTTGGCTTCCCGGTATTCCCGTTCGGTGAGCACCTGTTTGTAAGCCAGCGGGGTGTCTCCCGGGTCAGTGACCACGTAGGATGCAAAATAAATGATCTTTTCGAGATTTCTCGGGGTCATTTCCAGAATGAGGCCCATGCGGCTCGGGATTCCCTTAAAATACCAAATGTGGGAAACCGGTGTCGCCAGTTCAATATGGCCCATTCTTTCCCGACGGACTTTGGACTTGGTTACTTCCACACCGCAGTTTTCACAGACGATTCCTTTATGACGGATGCGTTTGTATTTTCCGCAGTTACATTCCCAGTCTTTGGTTGGTCCAAATATTTTTTCACAGAACAAACCTTCTTTTTCAGGTTTCAGGGTTCTGTAGTTGATGGTTTCAGGTTTTTTAACTTCGCCCCGGGACCATTCCCGGATTTTTTCCGGGGAAGCCAGCCCGATCTGCAGGGATTTAAAGCTAATTTCATCAGGGTTAAACATACTTTGCTCCTTTCCCGTTCTTATACCAGCGAATTGTCGTCATCGTTCATACTGCTGTCGATATCTTGCCCGTCAATAATCGAGAACATTTCTTCATCGGAATAATCGGCTTCCGTCGCCAGTTGTGTTTCCCCGCTGTCATCCATTACCACATCTTCCACTTCAGCAGGCTGTTCTTCTTTTGACTGATCGCTTTGTTCCGTCTTGTCGTCATCGTGGAAATAATCCATGTCGCCATTGTCGTAAGCTTCTTCGGCATAGTCCATTTCCAAAATATCCATTTTCCGTTTTTCATCGTAAATGGTCACATCCAGAGCCAAACTCTGGAATTCTTTAATAAGCACCTTAAAGGCTTCCGGAATCCCTGGTTTAGGAATATTTTCGCCTTTCACAATGGCTTCGTAGGCCTTCACCCGGCCGACCACATCATCCGATTTAATGGTCTGAATTTCCTGGAGGGTGTGGGCTGCGCCGTAAGCTTCAAGGGCCCATACTTCCATTTCACCAAAACGCTGGCCGCCAAACTGGGCTTTCCCACCCAACGGTTGCTGGGTCACCAGGGAATACGGTCCGGTGGAACGGGCATGCATCTTGTCGTCTACCAAATGATGGAGTTTCAAGTAGTACATATAGCCGACGGTAACACGGTTGTCAAAGGGTTCCCCGGTCCGGCCGTCGTATAGCTGAATTTTCCCATCCTTGGGCAGACCCGCTTTTTGGAGCAAATCTTCAATATCGGATTCGTTGGCGGGGTCAAAAACAGGCGTTGAAATATACCAGCCCAGTTCTTTAAGCGCCATACCCAGATGCACTTCCAGCACCTGTCCAATGTTCATACGGGACGGCACACCGAGCGGGTTGAGCACAATATCCAAAGGGGTACCATCCGGCAGGAAAGGCATATCTTCCTGAGGTAAAATTCTGGAAATAACCCCTTTGTTTCCGTGACGTCCGGCCATTTTATCCCCGACGGAAATCTTGCGTTTGGTCGCAATATAAATCCGGACCATGGTATTAACTCCGGGTTTTAGATCTTCGTCTTTGTTGGCCCGGCTGAAGGTCTTGACGTCCACGACGATCCCGGCTTCCCCGTGGGGAACTTTCAGGGATGTATCCCGGATTTCCCGGGCCTTTTCACCAAAGATGGCCCGGAGCAGTTTTTCTTCCGGAGACAGGTCGGTTTCGCCCTTTGGCGTTACTTTCCCAACCAGAATATCTTCGGACTTCACTTCCGCCCCGACGTAGATCACACCA